>JAGGSX010000090.1 GCA_021158865.1 Thermoplasmata archaeon | reverse complement strand
AAAAGGAGCAACAATATATGTAGGTGCAGGAGGCTATAACAACATTCAAGATGCAATAGACAATGCAAGCGATGGAGATACAATAATTGTAAATGCAAGTACATATACTGAACAACTGATGATAAACAAAAGCATAAATCTTGTGGGCGGAACAGGAGCAGTAATAAAATGTCCATCATCGCCAGAAGATGTATATATTCAAGAAAGTAGTCATCATTTTGAATATGTGATTGCAGTGCTTGGAGGAACTTATAACTCCACAAATGATACAGTTTATGGCTCAGGAACAATCCATGTAAACATATCTGGATTTGAAATTAATGGAAGTAATGCGGGAACAGCAGACCATTACTTTGCAGGTATATTCATAAGAAATGCTGTAGGAAACATTTCCAATAATTATATTCATGATATGTATGGACCAAGTGGAAATGGAAGCGGAGAGCAGACATTTGGCATTTTAGCATATGGAAATTCTGATTTGACAGTATATGGCAATACAATAGAAGATTTTTCAAGAGGAGGTATAGTCGCAAATGGTGATGCAGGAGCACTACCAGATCCAGTTGCTAATATTCAAAATAACATTGTTATGGGAAATGGTCTTGAGAGTGCTACAGGATGGCGGGCGGAAAATGGAATACAGATAGGCTATGGAGCAACTGGAATTATAAAAGAAAATGAAGTTTATGATTGTATGTACAATGATGGCTGGGCTTCATCTGGAATTATAGTTGCAGGAACAGTGGATGTGATTGTGGAAGATAATGATGTTCATGGTAACGATGGTGGTATCACTATGGTCGGATATGAAGATTATAAGAATGCACCATGCTATAATATTACCATTAAAAACAACCAAGTGTATTCAAATGTAGTAGGAATTGATGCGGAAGCAAATGTTGACCATGTTATAATCGAGGGTAATACAATATACGACAATGACCATTATGGAATTGACGTTTGGGCTTACAATTTTGGCTGGGAAGCATCTACACCTGA
>JAGGSX010000051.1 GCA_021158865.1 Thermoplasmata archaeon | reverse complement strand
AACCACTTAAGGAGGTTTACTCTCCATGAGAAAATTTGAAATTCCCGATGCAGAGACTTTTATTGCTGCAATTCAAGACGAGATATCCAGGACACCGGAAGGTCGATACTTTCACCGACTTCACGCTATCCTCCATGTACTTCAAGGTGCAAGTTCCTACGAAGTGGCAAAATTTTATGGGCATTCACCACGAACCATTCAGTACTGGATCCACCGACTCCTCTCTTATGGCCTGAGGGGACTATGGGACAAAGAACATCCAGGACGTCCCGGTAAACTATCCAAAGAAAAGCAAAAGATACTGCGAAATGAAATACGATGTTCTCCCAGAGAACTGGGATACGATCAAAACCTCTGGGATGGACCCCTGCTATCCCATCATCTCAAAGAACACTACGGGATAACTCTAAGCACTCGCCAATGTCAAAGGCTCTTTCACAGATTAGGCTTTACCCTCCAGCGACCACGTTGCAGGGCTTATGAAGCAGATCCTCTAAAGCAAAAGGAGTTTAAAAAAAATTCTATCGATGGATGATGAATCCGCATATACAGCTTTGGTCAGAGGATGAGGTTCACTTTCAAAGACATAGCAGTATAACACGTATGTGGTCTCTAAGAGGATGCCAACCCAAATAATGTCTGTATCCACTCGGGAAAAAGTAGGTTTCCTTGGAGCACTCAATGTGAAAACAGGACAGCTTATAACCAAGAGGGCACCTGTTTTCAACGCAGAGAGTTTTGGTGAGTTTCTTCAGTATTTTCTGTAATGTACCGAAGGAAAGTATTCTTGATCCTTGATAATGCCAGGTGACACAAAGCCCAAGATTTAAAGGATTCTTTTCTGATAATCAAGACCGACTTGTGCGTGTTTTTCTACCACCGTATTCCCCTGAACTCAACCCAATTGAAAGAGTGTGGAGAATTACACGAAGAACAGTAACTCATAACCGTTATTTTGCATCTGTGAAAAAACTTGAAAAAGATCTTGTTTCTTATTTCACAAAGTGGGAACAACCAAATAAAACTCTTCAAGTATTATGCGCAAATATTTAGAACG
>JAGGSX010000144.1 GCA_021158865.1 Thermoplasmata archaeon | reverse complement strand
TTTCCCGCATGTGATATGTGGCTTTGTTTTTTATGATGGGACTCCTGCTATGGAAGCAAATGTTACAATTACAGATGAAAGAACAGGAGAAATGCTTTACAATATAACAAGTAAGAATGGTTATTTTTCTGTCTCTCTTGGAGACATGCCATCTGGATGGAAAGATGGGGATAAAATAAAAATAGTGGCGAAAAAATCGAATCTGGTTGGTGAGGGAATTATATCTGTTGATGAGAGTGTCGGTTTTCAGCAAATAAATATAACGATGAGGGCGGCGCCGATGGCGGGCTTCGACTACTCCCCTTTGCATCCTTTGATGAATGAAAAAATAAAATTTTATAGTCTGGTTAATGCAAGTTACTACTACTGGAATTTTGACGATGGGAACGTAAGTAATGAGAAAAACCCAGAACATGCTTATAAAAAGGCAGGCAACTATTCTGTAACGCTTATGATAAAGGATAAATATGGGAGAGTTGATGTGGCAACAAAAGTGATATATGTTTCTCCCCTCAACAATCAAAGTAATTTTACATCGATAAATAAGCATAAAAATAATATTATTGTTTATCTACTTATTTCGATAATAATTCTAATAGCCCTTTTAGCGCTATTATGGAAAGTTTTAAAATGATTGATTATTTTAAGTTCGTGAAATATAAAGTCCTGTTAATAGCGTTAATACTCCTGATTTCGTTTTATACTATACCTTCTAAAGAGGTATATTTGTTTTATGTGGTAGGAGGGCATGTAAGAGATGAATATGGAAACGGAATTAATAATGTCACTGTAATTGTGACTAATGTAGATAAAAATATAACAAGGATAACGACGAGCGAGCATGGAGAAGGCGGCGATGGCTCTTATAGTGTTATATTTTCGGGAGAAAATGGTGAATTTGATTGGGGAGATAAAATATATGTTGAAGCAAGAAGAGGAGCGTGGTATGGTAACGCTACCGATGTTTTTAGTGATACAGGGCAGGGATATCAGGTAATAAATGTTACAGTTTATCTTAGGGGAGTATATGCAATTGCCACCTCACCTATAGGCACATCCAACAATGGAAACATAACAATA
>JAGGSX010000026.1 GCA_021158865.1 Thermoplasmata archaeon | reverse complement strand
CGCAATAACAACAGCAAAACAAACTATTTTACTGAAAATTTGTTATTGTTAAATCTTCGCAATAAAAAAATGCAGATTTAAAAACAGTAAATCTGCATCTGCCTATTCAACAAAGCAACAAAAACAAAAACTTAATAAGCAGAATTTACATTCTAATACCATGCCAATAGGATTTGTTTTAATATCGACCGCGCCGGCAAAGGAACACCAAGTTTATAATGAACTGTTAAAAATAAAAGAAATCGTCGAATTGCATCCTCTCTTTGGGGAATATGATTTGATAGCAAAAATAGAGGCAAAAGATTTAGACGAGCTTGGAAAAATTGTAGTTGAAAAAATTAGAGAGATAGAAGGCGTGGCTGATACAAAAACTTTAACTGGTACAAAATTTTAGGGAGGTGAAAAAATATGGTAATTGTTGATATCGGGGATTTGTTTTGGAGCATGCTTTTGCTAATATTTGCAATAGGAACAATAGTAGCAGGATTGTTTACAATATATTTTGGCTCAGGAAAGAGCAGGGCAGTAGGGAGTATCCTATTTATAATAGGGATAATTGTAGCAGCGATTTTCTATAATTATACCACTGGAGATATATGGAGTGCTTCTTCATGGGGATGGAAAACGGTTGAAGCAGGAATAATCTCACTGATAGGCGGGATAATAGGTGGGCTCATAGCCTTGGGAATATTCTTAGCAGGAATAATGAAAGCTTAATCCTCTTCTACTTTGCCTGAATAAAGGGGTAGACATTTTTAATATTGCCCATTTATAGGCATATATCATTTTTTCAATAAACTAAAAAAAATTATGGACCGGACGGGATTTTCAGGCAACTGCCTGGAAACGAAACTTGCAGGCAAGTTGCAATTTGAACCCGTGACCTCCACCATGCCAAGGTGGCGATCTTCCACTGATCTACCGGCCCAAGTGGTATATGCTCATTCATTCATAAAACTTTTTATGCAAGTGTATTGTCAAGTAACGGCAGATGCAGATTTACTGTTTTTAAATCTGCATTTTTTTATTGCGAAGATTTAACAATAACAAATTTTCAGTAAAATAGTTTGTTTTGCTGTTGTTATTGCG
>JAGGSX010000056.1 GCA_021158865.1 Thermoplasmata archaeon | reverse complement strand
CAGGGGCATGATTTACAGCACTTACTGTGATATTTACAACTGCCACATTTGAATCAAATTCTCCATCATTTGCCTTAAATGTAAATGAGTCAGTACCTGTATAATCCGTATCTGGGGTATAGGTTAAATTTGGTGGTGTGCCTGAAAGAGTACCATGGTCTGGATCATCGACAATAATATATCTAAGTGGGTCAGCGTCCTCATCTACTGCCATCAGTATGATATCGACCGGTGTATTTTCCATTGTTGTCAAACTCTGTTCTAGAGCTGCAGGTTTATGATTTACAGGAGGCGCCTCAATAGTAATACTCACCGTAGCTACTTTTGAATCCTCTATCCCATCATTTGCCTTAAATGTAAATGAGTCATCACCTGTATAGCCTGCATTTGGGGTATAAATAACATTTGGTGGTGTGCCTGAAAGTGTGCCATTAGTTGGATATGAAACAATGCTATATGTAAGTGGGTCATTATCTTCATCTGTTGCTTCAAGTGTAATGCCCACTGGTTTGTTTCTATCAGTAGTTACACTTTGATCTTTAGCCTCAGGTACACGGTTTTTAATGGTAATTGTTACTGTAGCTATATTTGAATCCGCTATCCCGTCATTTGCCTTAAATGTAAATGAATCCTTGCCAGCATAGCCTGGATCAGGGGTATAAGTGACCTTTGGTATCTCTGTAATATCAAGTGTGCCATTAGTTGGATATGAAACAATGATATATGTAAGTGGGTCATTATCTGCATCTGTTGCTTCAAGTGTAATATCAACTGCTGTATTTTTATTTGTGTCTTTAGATTGATCTTGGGCCTTAGGGGGGCTATTAGCACTATTCTCCCTTGGGAACTCGCCAACAGCAGTGGGTGCATCGTAAGCTACGCCAAATGACCCATATAATATATAACAGAGTCCTGTAAGTTCAGTGACAATATATCTGTGTATACCAATATCTGCAAGATTTGCACCATACTGCTCACTTCCTGAACCTATGTTATAGGAATTAAATTCAGTAACAGTATGATCAGGATTTACATACCCAATAGGGATAGGGGATTTTACCAAAATTGTATATACATATTGGCCTTCTG
>JAGGSX010000101.1 GCA_021158865.1 Thermoplasmata archaeon | reverse complement strand
ACGGTAAAACACCTTTATCTCTTTCGAATTTGCATCTTTTATCATATTTTCTATTTCTTTCTCCTTTTTGCTTTTCCTGAAATGATAGTAATCATCAAAAATGAGGAGAGCAACCTCTTTTGCAATTCCAAGTTCTTTTAATTCTTTTAACTCCTCAATATCTGTTTTCAATTCTTTTTCTATATCCACATAATAATGAAAGAATTTTGCCTCTCCACATAAAAGGAAGGGATTATCAAAATCTGTTTCTTTTGCTATAATCAAATCGGCTTTCGGATATTTCCCGATTTTCTCTTTTAACTTTTTTAGCATCTCGTTTTCGTTTTCTGAAAATAAATAATTCTTAAAATTTTCTTTATTTATTCTTTTATTCAAATGAATTTCGATATCATCCATTCCTTCCTTCTCTAGGTGTTTATAAATAAATCTTCCAATGTGAAGCATAAAATCATCCTCATTCCAACACACCCAATGCGCTTCCTTAATATCTTTTGAGGATAGTTCTTTTTCCTTCGTATATTTTCCCGCTTTTTTATCATAATATTTTATGAAATCATTCCATGCCTTTTCCAATATTTCTATTATATTATCTAAACTATTCTCTACATTTAAAACAATTTCTTTTTATTTGCTCTTTTTATTTTGCTCGACATGGTGGCAAAGAAATTTCAGCTAAGGTATTTTATATGCCTTCTGCCGCCTTGCGGGCTGTTGCAACAGCTTCTATAATTGTCTTTGGCCCTAAAACAGCATCTCCTCCTGCAAATATGCCATCGATGGAAGTCATATAATTTTCATCTACAACTATGGTTTCCTATTTCGTTTTTTCGAATCCTTCAAGCCATTCTGTATCAGGCTTTTCTCCAATAGCAAGAATGACCGTATCTGCATAAACTACAAAATTTGAATTGAGTATTGGAATAGGTCTTCTTCTCCCACTTTCATCAGGTTCTCCAAATTCCATTTGTGGCGAATCCATTCTCCCCTGCTCGATACGTTCATTCCTGTTGAATCCATAGCAAGAATTATGTCATTATCTATCTCTTGAAGTGGAAATTCAATTTTTATTTTCTTTAGCCTTTTGAAAATTGTAGTATAATCTGCTGCTTTTA
>JAGGSX010000009.1 GCA_021158865.1 Thermoplasmata archaeon | reverse complement strand
TTGCATCGCTACGTTTTTAAATGACAATGCATTATTCTAAAGATGTTGCAAGGAAAAATAAAAGCTGATTTTATAAAAAGCATAATAGATGCAATTGCCATTTTGGTAGATGAGGCTAAATTTAAATTTGATAAAGATGGTGTCTATGGAAGGATGGTTGACCCAGCCCATGTTGGAATGATTGATTTTAAATTGAATAAAGAAGCATTTGATGAATATGAATGCAGCGAGGAACATGAAATAGGAATAGATTTAGAAAAATTAAAGGGCATATTAAGAATTGCAACATCAGAAGAACCTGTCGCCATAGTTTACAATAAAGATGAAGAAAGGCTACATGTAAAAGTTGGAAACCTTACAAGAAAGATATCTCTTCTTGACACATCTGAAATGCCAGATACAAAAATGCCATCTCTGGAATTGCCAGCTGAAATAGTTGTCCCGACAGCAGAAATACATCAAGCAATAAGGGCGGCGGAGGCGATAAGCGACCATATAACTTTGATGGCTGATAAACAATCATTTCAGATAATTGCCAAAGGAGACACCGATGTTGTTGAAATGAAATTGAGCAAAGAGCAGCTATATTCATTGAAATGCAATGAGGAGGTAAAGAGTATGTTTCCATTGGATTATCTTAGCGACATGATTAAATCAGCAAGAGGAAAAAGCGACGAAATTGCAATAAATTTGGGAACAAATTATCCTGTGAAAATAAGTTTTGAATTTGCTGAAGGAAATATAAAGATTGTTTATTTGCTTGCTCCCCGCATAGAATCAGATTGATTCAACATAAACGTCTTTCTCTGTTTTTTTATTGATGTATGAAGTGATATATATCTGTATATTTTCCTCATCTTTTCTTTCCATTTCAACTTTTCCATTTATAACAGCATATTTTCCGTCCCAGCTTAAAGGCAAAATGAATGAAAGATGGGCAGTTAAATTCATATCTAAATCATTTTTTATTCTTGATTTATAATCATTATAGCTTATGTTAACCCTATAAGAAGGGATGGAATATTTTGGTTCCTTATAATTGTATGAACTTAATTTCCAATTTCTAACTTTAATCATTCGATAACCCCAATATGCATCTTTATTACCTAAACTGCTTGCTGCAGTTGTAGTGGTAATATAAACT
>JAGGSX010000112.1 GCA_021158865.1 Thermoplasmata archaeon | reverse complement strand
ATTGCAAATGAAACTGTGCAAGAAAATCTAACCACAAGCTTCTATTATATTAAACCAAATAATTCATCTCAAAGATATATTCCAGGCGAGCCAATTTATGGAGAATATGGATTGCTTGGTGAATTTGGATCCATGCAACAAGATGTTGTAGCTGATTATAACTATTCACCATCATACATAGAAGAGGGGCAGGAAATTTATTTCACTGATGAAAGTTATAGTTTTGGCGAAAATATCATTTCATGGAGTTGGGATTTTGGAGATGGAAATACAAGTAATGAACAAAATCCAAGCCATGTATATTCATCTTCGGGCAACTATATTGTTACGCTAACTGTAACAACTGAAAGTGGCAATAGTAGTGGAATCAGCAGAAATGTCTACATTGCTTCTTATGGTTCTTCTGATGGTGCAGGAAACAATTCTGGTTCATCTGGAGGAAACGAAGGAAGTGGTTCATCTGGAGAAGATGAGCAATACATTTTGGCTGATTTTACCTACTCACCATCAAACCCAGAAGTTAATGAGATGGTAAACTTTTATGATGCTTCAAATGGTAACATTGTTTCATGGGAATGGAATTTTGGAGATGGGGCAACAAGCAATGAACAAAATCCAAGCCATTCTTATAGCCAAGAAGGAACATATTGCGTTTCTTTAACTGTTACAGATAACAATGGAAATTCAAGCGGAATAATGAGGTTTATTGTTGTTTCAGAAAACAATGGAAACCAAGGCTCAGGGCAACAAGGAAGTGGAGGTGGACAAAATTCTTGATAATGCAAATGCTTAAAAAAGCACGCATATTAAAAATACAATGAAAGGAATAAACATTCTTTTGCCCCTTTTTCTTTCTTTCCTTTTAGTTTTTTCAGGATATGGAAGAATTGAAAATAAAATGGCAACAATAAACAATATTCTTTATGTTGGTGGTTCTGGTCCAAATAATTATACAAGTATACAGCAAGCAATAGACAATGCAAACAATGGAGATACAATTTTTGTCTATTCTGGCATATATTATGAGCATGTTAGAATATACAAATCAATAAACTTGATAGGAGAAAATGAAAAAACAACGATAATAGATGGAAAAAATGAAAATGCAGAAGTTTTTAAGATAGAAGCAAACAATGTAAAATTTAGCCATTTCACAATAAG
>JAGGSX010000126.1 GCA_021158865.1 Thermoplasmata archaeon | reverse complement strand
GAAGGGGACTTCCCGGCGGGAAGGTTAAAAAATGTAAAGATACTCCATATTCAATTTTCAAAAGAACAAATCTTTCCTATCACAATGTTCACGATAAGTCAATTGATAATTTATCCCCAAATCCTTGTTTGTCCTACAAGAAACCCCGTAAGTATGCTATAATAAAGCGATTTTGAAAGATTGCCTTTTACCTAAAAGGTGAAAACACACTCACGGGGTAAAACAATGATAAAACAAAGAAGGGCACCTCTCTGCCTGTCAGCAGACACGGCCTGTGAGGCATGGACAGGCAGGCCTTCGTCTTACTTTAAAGCAATTGCAATATTTTTCAAAATAGGGAGTTTGGCTTATAACCTCATTTTTTGTTAAAAACACCCTTATCCCAAAATCAATCGCTGATTTTGGGTGCAATTTTTTCTTGACAAAAGGGTTAACAATGAGATAAAAAATAGTATATTAGTGGGAGGGGTTTGATAATGAAGGCTATAAAGCATTTATATTTGGTTGTTTGGATAGTTTTATTGTGGAATATGGCAGTCTTGGCTATAGAAATAACTGCCGTTGGAGAAGGCCATACAAGACAGGAGGCAATCAATAATGGCATAAGAACCGCTATTGAGCAAGCATTAGGGACATATATAAAGTCCAGCACTGAGATAGGCCAAGGAAAGATGATCTATGATAGGATTGCTTCGGCTAGTGCTGGCTATGTAAAAGATTATAAGGTGCTAGTTGAAGGCAAGGACCCTATAACTGATACTTACAAGGTAAGGCTTTCTGTAGTTATAGATGATTATCGTTTAAAGAGTGCTATTGATGAGTTTAGAAAGGACCCACGTTTTCAAAGGGCCTTTCAAGAAACAAGTTTTGAGGAACGGCGGGTAGTGGTGGTCTATAAACCTCGCACTGGACTTGATCTGCCTTATAATTCAAAGGCTGTTCAGACAGTGATGGATTTAATTGAGGATAAATTAGCAGGGTATGGTTTTCGTGTGTTTTTACCCTCTGAGTTGAAAAGGATAAGGGGAAGAACAGCCGAAACGGTGGTTGATGAAAAAACAGCCATTCAGATTGCCCGTCAAGAAACAGGAGATGCGGTGGTATTAGTCAGTTTCGATGCAGGTAAAAGACCAACCCCTGATGGCTATATGCTTATTTTGGCCAGCCTCAGTATTAAGGCCTATGATGTAACAACCGGGGAACTTTTTGCCAATGTGCAG
>JAGGSX010000110.1 GCA_021158865.1 Thermoplasmata archaeon | reverse complement strand
CGTTTTTAGCCTACCTATAAGGGATTGAAACTTACAATATCCTGTATATCCTGCTTTCAGATTGCCAAGTTTTTAGCCTACCTATAAGGGATTGAAACTAGCAAGCCGTGCAATGACCGCAAGCACCGAGAATGTGTTTTTAGCCTACCTATAAGGGATTGAAACCTGCATCAAAACCCAAGTCGAATGAGATGGAAATTCGTTTTTAGCCTACCTATAAGGGATTGAAACCTGAAAGAGGTTTGGATAAAAAAAGAGTAGAAGAATGTTTTTAGCCTACCTATAAGGGATTGAAACAATAATAATATAAATAATAATATAAATAATAAACTAGGTTTTTAGCCTACCTATAAGGGATTGAAACACCCAATTTGGGTTACTGGTATTCCTGCTGCGCCTGGTTTTTAGCCTACCTATAAGGGATTGAAACGGGGTCGGATATTCCAACCCAATCATCATGCCAAGTTTTTAGCCTACCTATAAGGGATTGAAACTCTTTTCCGTTTCCTTTTTCAGCCTGTTTTTTTCACGTTTTTAGCCTACCTATAAGGGATTGAAACTGATTGAGCCTATCCATAAACAAATTTGCCAGAAATGGTTTTTAGCCTACCTATAAGGGATTGAAACAGGCTCTACGGGGTAAATAACCCAACCCCCGCCGTGTTTTTAGCCTACCTATAAGGGATTGAAACTTTCTCTGTTTAATATTTCTAATCCCTTCCATTCAGTTTTTAGCCTACCTATAAGGGATTGAAACCTCCTCGTTCAGGCAAGATAACCTTGCCGTTGGGGAGGTTTTTAGCCTACCTATAAGGGATTGAAACTTTATTTTGGCTGGCCATACCAGTCAACAAAAAAAGCGTTTTTAGCCTACCTATAAGGGATTGAAACCATAATTAGATATTCGATCCCATCCAGCAGATAAAGGTTTTTAGCCTACCTATAAGGGATTGAAACTGGGAATAAAAATGTGATGAATGTTACGCCACAAGGTTTTTAGCCTACCTATAAGGGATTGAAACAGTCTTTGAAAAAATACATTGGATGTTCACTAAACTGTTTTTAGCCTACCTATAAGGGATTGAAACCCCGTTGAGCTCTTAAGCCAATTCATAGCAGAAGACCGTTTTTAGCCTACCTATAAGGGATTGAAACTTACAATATCCTGTATATCCTGCTTTCAGATTGCCAAGTTTTTAGCCTACCTATAAGGGATTGAAACTAGCAAGCCGTGCAATGACCGCAAGCACCGAGAATGTGTTTTTAGCCTACCTATAAGGGATTGAAAC
>JAGGSX010000086.1 GCA_021158865.1 Thermoplasmata archaeon | reverse complement strand
TTCTCCTTTCTTTAATGGACTTTACATGTTATATCTTGCCTGCTCATCGAGCCGAGGAAACGTCCCTAGAGGAACGTTCCCTCAACCTATATTTCAAATCATTCACCGGCCCTTGCCCAGCCAAAGGCAAAAACCACAGCAATAACCCCCGGTATGCTGCCGATGATGAGCCCGCTGAGCCCTATTGGAACCTGTCCTGGCATAGTCATATGACTGATGGCATCGAAAATGCCTCCTAAGGTCATGACTAAGCCCACTATTGCCGTAACCCAGCGCCAGGCTCTTCCTTCCGTAAGCAATGGCAGAATCGCCGGCAATGCCAGCAGGGCAAACCACAACACAGCCACATACATCATCCCGCCGCTCATCATCTCAAGCTCGGGAAGCCTGGCAGCATCAGCGACCGATTTCAGGGTTGCCCCTTCCACTTTCAAGGCATTCATAAGGCTTTCGGCCCAGCCGAAGATCTTTCCTTCTGCAAAATGCGAATGCAGAGCCATATGAACCATCCCACCCAAAAAGCTGATGATGAACAACCCTGCAATCTGCACACGCTTGAAAAATGACTTTTCCATCGTTTCCTCCTTTCTTTTAGTCTTGTTTGAACCTAACATCTCTACGCCTTTCGCCCGATGTCTAAGTCCATTGGACCCCAATCCGTGTCCAGCGTGCGCGAGCGGACAGACTTGAAACCTGCACGAAGCATGGCATCGGCGATTTCGCCCTGGTTGAAACAGATGTCCTGCCCCATCAGCGTCATAGTTATCATGCTTATCACCATAATATCGGGCTTGGTCCGTTCGTTGGTCAGACCTTCGTGTAAGACGATGAACACGCCTCCCGGATTGAGCGCATCGTATATCTTCTTCATAAGTAAGTCCATGTTGTGCCTGGCAAAGTTGAGCGCGTTGCTCGCCCAAATCAAGTCATATCCCTCGCCAATGGAATCTTGGTTATAATCGCCGCCCAAGACCTCCATCCTATCTCCCATCCCATATTCCTTGATGAAGGTCTCGGCTACCTTGACTATTGCCTGTCGGTCAAAGATAACACCTCTCATACTTGGATGCGAAGATACGATGGCAATTCCGACAAGCCCCGGACCACCACCCAGGTCCAGCATTTTCCTAAAAGACGGGAACTCCGGCAGTCCTGAGACGATCTCCACCGCCTGCTGTGCCAGGCCTGCTCGCTCATTGGCAGCATATATAGGCGCAAGCTGTAACATCATCTCCTCGCTACCCATCTCCGTTTCCCGCGAGGATGGTGGACCCTCCCTGACCAGCCTGAGCAGCTC
>JAGGSX010000066.1 GCA_021158865.1 Thermoplasmata archaeon | reverse complement strand
AAAATGTAACGATAAACATTGCATTGTATAAATGCGATGTGACAACAAATCCATATACAATGTTCTGCTTTAAATATGCATGGCATGAAAATGGAAAATGGTATGTTTTTAATATAACGGAAATAGGAAAAGAGGAGGTTATGAAAGCATTGAATAATAAAAATTTTGATGTTTTTATAGTTGGAGCAAGCGCTAAGTCTTATCTAATAGATAGCTTCAATGAAAAATGGCGTCATGCTATCAAAAAATTTGTTTCGAATGGCGGTGGCTACATCGGAATATGCGGCGGGGCAAATTTGGCAAGCATGGGCTATATGCAACCAAAATCGCCATTTCAAAGATATATAAATAAAGGTGTGCTTGGAATAGCTAACGTATACATAAACGATGATTTTGATGGAGAATGGCAGTATTTATTGAAGGTAAACTATGAAAATTATTCAGGGCAGATAGGAGTAAAAACAAAAATTGTTGGAGGAGATATTTTCAACGGCTATGACAAAAAATTTTTGAATATTTCTTATGCAGGAGGACCATCTTTTTATTTAAATAACAATGCCAAACCATTGCTTATATATGATGAAGAGCCAATGTATACGAAGCCTATTCATTACTGGATTCCTAGCCCAAATGGATGGAGAATATGGAAAAACGTTACAACCGATATAAAGGAACAGGCTGCTGCCATCGAAACAAGCTATGGTAAAGGAAAAATTTTCCTCTTTGGTCCTCATCCTGAGGAATATTTCATGGAAAATGGAAGCATAATAGAATATTTCGGAAAGTCTGCATGGGGAAGATGGAAATATGTTTATTCTTATGTTGGCGGGCAATGGATGCAACTCAGCCAGAACTGGTGGATTTTGCGGCGGACTGCCGCCATGGCGAGCGTTGATGTCATGCCTCCTTTATCAAGACTTGCTGCGGTTATATCGCATCCTGATGAAATGAAGAAAGGGGTTTACATAAACAATAGGGCTATCGATGTTGCGATATTAAACAAAATTGCTGAAATTATTGGAAGAGATATAATTATAGGAAATTTTACCACCGTTGTTTATACCGTGGATGGAGCAAAAGCAGAATTTTATATTGACGGAAAGCTGAGCAACACAACTACTGAGATAAAAGAATTTTCTGTAGCTAATTTTAAATACAAAGCATTCACATGGAAGCTACATTGCAGCAATGGCTTTCATACTCTCAAAGTCATCGTATATGATAAAGATGGAAACTATGCATGGGATGAAAGAAGGTTGCTATTCATAGCATAAAATTAAAAATACTGCATGCATTACAAACATGATTGAAAGGCAGG
>JAGGSX010000159.1 GCA_021158865.1 Thermoplasmata archaeon | reverse complement strand
ATCTGCCTTATCAAATAAAAACCAAAATAGAAAGTTTTAAAATACATTGCAATATAGGTTAAAAAATGATTGAACAGATGAAAAAAGGAAGGATGCATTTCTCTCTGATAGACCCTGATAAACAGAAGGCGGAGGAAGCCGGCAGGATGGCAGCCCTTTGTCAGCAATATGGAAGTGATGCAATAATGGTTGGTGGTTCAACAGTAGGGCATGATGATGTGGTTTATAATACAATAAAAGAGATAAAGAAAAATTCGAGCTTACCGGTTATAATATTTCCAAATTCTGCAAGTGTTATTGCAGGAAATGCTGATTACATTTTTTTCATGGATTTGATTAACTCGCTGGACTATAAATATAGGAGAGGGGAGCAACTAAAAGGGGCAAGAATTGTAAAAAAATATGGAATAAAACCGATTGCAACTGCTTATGTTGTTATAAGCACAAGTAATGAGCCAACAACTGTAGAAAGAAAGGCAAATTTGGATAGAATTGGAGAAAATGACATTGAAAAACTTGTTGATTACGTCCTATATGCAGAATATATTGGTTTTGATTGCGTATATCTTGAGGCGGGTTCAAATGCTGAAAAGCCAGTACCTGATGAAATGATAAAAGCAATAAAAAAAGAAATATCAATCCCAATCATAGTTGGAGGAGGAATAAGGGATGGTAAAGAGGCGAGAGCAAAAATAGAAGCAGGAGCAAATGTTATTGTTACAGGCAGTTTAATTGAAGAGAATATAGAAAAACTTAAAGAAATAATAGAAGAGATAAAGGAGAAATAGTTTTTATCCTTGTTTTTATTTTCTCATCTTTCACATTCATTTACGTTTGCTTCTTTTTTTTCATAATTCCAGCTATGATTGTAATGGCAGCAATAAATGCAATCAATTCAAAGCCTGGCGTTTTCTTTTTATTTTTAACTTCAATATGAATTGAAGCAACATTGCTATAATCATGTCCATCATAGCTTCTTGACTCAACAACATGCTTTCCATTCTTCAGTTCTTTTGTATTTATGCTATAATTCCATGAATTTGTTCCATTGGCAACATGCCAGCCGTTATTATCTATTCTTATTTCTACTTTTGTTATGGTATCATTTCCATCTATGTCGCTTGCTTTTCCTTTTATGATAATGCTTCCATTCACAATGCTTCCATTTTCTGGTTCTGTTATGATGCACGATGGAATATGATTGTTGAAAACATTTATGTTAATAGAAACAACGTTGCTATACAATGAGCCGTCATAACTACGAGCTTTTATAACATGCTTTCCATTACTCAATGTTGTTGTATCTATACTATAACTCCATGATGTTGTTCCTGTTG
>JAGGSX010000083.1 GCA_021158865.1 Thermoplasmata archaeon | reverse complement strand
ATGATGGAGTGTTAGACGATATAGAAATATGGGCGTATCACGCAGGAGAAAGTCCAGAAAAAGACCATCTAAGAATTGTTAGAACACCAAAAGATAATTGGTATGAAAAGATATATAGAGCATGAGAAAATGTTAGCGGGCTCTGGCACTCTCCGCTTCGCTTTGGTGCTACCGCACTCGGACAACAAGCGGGTATCTGGTTCGGGCTTTCAGCCCTCACCCAAATCGCCTTCGGCGACTTCAAATACCCGCAGGACGTTATCTGCCATAGCCTTATTAGAAATAGGAGGGGATTTATAATGAATAGAGGTTCCATATGGAGAAGATGGGATTTGCATGCCCATTCACCAGCCTCTTTCCACCATCAATTTAAGTTTTTCAGCGAAGAGGAGAAGGAGAAATATCAAAACGATATATGGGAAAAGTATATTAATGAGCTTGAGAGAATATCAAACGTCTCTGTGATTGGTATAACTGATTATTTCAGTATTGAGGGCTACAAAAAAGTATTAGAGTATAAAAGAAAGGGTAGGCTCCAAAATTTTGATTTAATTCTACCGAATATTGAATTTAGGCTCGACAAATTCGTTGCAGATAAAAGGCTAAATTACCATGTAATTTTTAGCGACAAAATAGATACAGATACAATTGAGAAGGAATTCCTTGAGGAACTTCATATAAAAGCACCAAATGCAGAGCCAAGAAAGCTTACCACGAAAAACATTGAGGAAATAGGAAAAATTTTAAAGGAGCATCAAGAGAATTTCCAAGGTAAATCTGATTATATCGTTGGGTGTGAAAATATTACAGTCTCCTTAGATGAAATAATAATAAAAGTTTTAAAGAACAAAGAATCAATATTTGCCGGCAAATATATACTGGTGTTGGAAGAAGAAGGATGGGATTCAATCAATTGGGCCGGTCAGGATCATTTAACACGAAAAACAATCCTTGTGCAATCCCATGCTATATTTTCTTCAAACCAAAATACCCGAAACTGGGCATTAGGAAAAAGAGATTTGAGCCCTGAACAGTTTATACGAGAGTTTGGCTCTCTGAAGCCCTGCATCCATGGCTCAGACGCTCACTCATTTGATAAGCTTTGTAAACCTGCTGAAGATAGATTTTGCTGGATAAAAGCAGATCCTACTTTTGAGGGTTTAAAGCAGATTGTTTATGAACCAGAAGAGAGGGTTAGGATACAATCTGAAAATCCTGAATACAGAAAAAATATCTACACATTAGATTCAGTAAAAATTAGCAATTCATGGATAAGTGATGAACTATCAATCGAGGAGCAGGAGATACCATTAAACAGAAACTTAGTTGCTGTTACAGGCGGAAAAG
>JAGGSX010000065.1 GCA_021158865.1 Thermoplasmata archaeon | reverse complement strand
GTGATATATAAAAAGAAATGAAAAAATACGAAAAAATTGAATATGGCTATAGATGCGCCGCCTATATGCTTTTTGCTACTCTACTACTTGCTTTATTAAAATTTTTTATTGGATGGGTTGCAGACAGCCTTGTTTTGATTGCTGATGGTATGCACTCTGCTATAGATACAATTGTGATATTTGTTGCCTATCTCGGATTGAGGATTTCAAAGAAGACACCAACCCAAAGATTTCCCTATGGATATTACAGAGCTGAGAGTATATCTGCTCTTTTCATATCTGCTTTTATAATCGCCGTTTCTATGGAATTTTTTTATAAGGGTTATAAAAGTTTTTTTGAGATTAGGAAGATAAATATACCCTACATAGCAATGCTGACCGCATTTATTTCAGTGATTGCATCCTACTTAATGGCAAAATATCTCTCAAAAGTCGGAAAGATTACAAACACGCAGTCTCTTTTGGCAACTTCAAATGAAAGAAAAATGGATATGATTTCTTCAATGGTTGTTGCTCTTGCAATTTTCCTTGACATGTATGGGATACCATATATAGAAGGGATTGTGACAATTGCCGTTGCTTCTATAATATTTAGAACTGGAATAATGAGTATGAAAGATTCTGTAGCATCCTTGATGGATGTGTGCCCAACAGATATTGAGAAAAAAATTAAAAAAATAATTGATGAGGCGGAAATAAGGGGTTACAGAGATTTGCGCCTCCGCAAGGCGGGCCCATTTATATTTGGGGAAGTGAAAATAATGGTTGACAAAAAAATGGACATTGAAAAAGCCCATGAGGTGGCAGATGATATAGAATGCAAGATAAAGGAGATAGATGGAATAGATGATTTCATAACTCATGTTGAACCTGTTGAAAAAGAAAAAATCAACGTTGCCATTGCTGTGAATAAAAAAAATTTTAATGGAGAGCCATGCAAATTTGGTAGAGCAAAATATTTTTTGATTGCTGAACTGGACATGGAAAAAAAGGAGATAGAAAATACAAAATTTGTTGAAAATCCTTATGCTGATAAAGAATTGCACGCTGGCTTGGCTGCTGCAAAGCTTCTCTCAAAATATGGTATAGATGCTGTCATAGTTAGGGAGATAGGTGAGATATCCTTTTACGCTTTGAAAGATAAAAAAATAGATATATATTCTGGAATGGGAGGCATTATGGAAAACATAAAAAATTTTTATGATGGATTGCTATTACAGATAAAAAAACCAAAAAAGGTGGAATGATGGTTTATGAAGATTTTTATAAAAGTGATTTTGGCAAATATGCTTTGGAAAATGAAGCAAAATATGTTGCAAATTTGATAAAAAATGATGCCCTTAGCATAGGATGTGGAACTGGATTAATTGAAA
>JAGGSX010000206.1 GCA_021158865.1 Thermoplasmata archaeon | reverse complement strand
GGAGTATAAAGTTTCATACTATCTGGTTACAAAAATTGATAATATTGAAGAAGCAATTGATAAAATATCTTCATATAAACCAATTATAGAAGATTAGCATTACTTAAAGCCATTTTTATATGCGCTTCCGCATTTTTTGTTATGTAATCGCCATGACCAGGATAAATTGCATTTATCTTTATGCTGGCTAACTTTTTAATTGAATTTATCAAATCTTCATGGTTGCCATTATAAAAATCTGTTCTTCCTATTCCACCATTGGCAAAAACTGTATCTCCTGAAAAAATGGATTTGCTCTCTGCCTCATAAATGCAAATGCTTCCCGGAGAATGCCCGGGAGTGTGGATTATTTTTAAATTTGTTTCACCAATTTTTATCTCGTCTCCATCAACAAGCTTTATTTCTACTGAAGCTTTTCTCTGGATTGCATTAAAAAATGAGGCATATATGCTCAACCCTTTTTCCAAAACATCGGCTGCATCAACATGCATTGCAATCTTGCCACCCATAAATTTTTTTATCTCACTTGCGCCGCCGCAATGGTCGAAATGTTCATGAGTCAGAATTATATAATCGATTTTCTTTATTCCATTCTCTCTCAATTTTTTTATCAAAAACGGCGTTTCAAATCCTGTGCCTGCATCTATCAGTGCAATATTTTTATCAATAATTAAATAAACATTTGATTCATATCCAAATCCAAGGAATTTTTTAATCTGCATAAATCATAAAGTTTTTCATATACTTTTATATTACTACCATGGACAAAAAAAAGGAGGAGAAAATTAAGGATAAGATAGAGGATTTAAATAGCACAAGGGCAATGATAAAAGAATCAATAGAAGACCTCAAAAAAAGAAAAAAAGAAATGAAATCAGAAAAATATGAAAAATTGATGCAAAAGTATGAGAAGAAGCTTGACAAAGTCAGAGAAAAAATAAAGCGCCTTGAAGAAATGCTGAAAGAATAAGTTTTAATAATTTTTATGAAGGTTTAAATAATCTATTTTACTTATTCTCATGGTTCAATGTGAATTCTGCCTCAATTTCAATGGAAAAACATGCATTGAGCCGAGAAGCAAGAGATACCAAAAAAAATTTGACCCATGGGAAGAAATAGATTGTCCATATTATTTAGAGAAAGGTGTGGCTGGTTGGATTGGCTGGCATTTGGGAGATATTTAAAGTGAGTATAGAAAAGGCATTCCACTTGAGAAAAGTATCATAAATGCTACATTACCTCGCAAATGTGACATAAATTATTTATTTGCCTCGCTATTAATAGCCAGAAGGTGTTAAAATGAAACCACAAATGGCGTATGATAGGGCAATTACAGTATTCTCTCCAGATGGAAGGTTGTTTCAAGTCGAATATGCAAGAGAAG
>JAGGSX010000151.1 GCA_021158865.1 Thermoplasmata archaeon | reverse complement strand
TTTTTTCTTTTAACCAATTCTGTCAATTGGTGTAGCATTTTCATCCCCTCCTGATTCTGCATCAGGAGGGGTATTTCTCATTTTTTAAATTTCCAAATTCTTGACACCCTCTAGTTTTATAGAAGGAAAAATTGATTTTCATGAGAAACCTAATTCAACATATAATGATGGCGAAATATTATAGACTCTTTTCTTTCTTTCAATCAGGAATAGATATCCTGAAAGCGGATGTAAAAGATATAAGGAAATAGCAATGAAATCACCAGATGCAGATACATTTTATAGGAGGATAGATATGAAGGATAAAGAAGAAATTTTGGAGGAATTTCTTTCTATTCAAAAGGAAATAATAACAAAATTAAGGAAAAGAAGAATAAAAAGAATCATTGTTTTTATCGACGAACACGAAATACCATGGTATGGTGAAGACAATCCATATGTTGTGGGGGCAAATAATTTCAATGGAACAAAATTAGCTTTCAAATATATTACCATCAATGCCTTGATTGATGGATATAAAATTTGCTTATTTGCTTTGCCAGTAACACCCTTTTCTACAAAAGAAGAATTGGTAGATGAATTGTTAAGAGTGGCAGAGAAATGGTTTAGAATAGGATTGGTTTTATATGATAGAGGATTTTAAAAGATAGCAAAGTTTTAAAGGTTGTAGAGAGGCACGGTTTAAAATATCTTGCTCCAATGGAAAAGAGCGATAGAATAAAAAGAATAGCTAATTCCAAAGACGGAGTGAATCCATTTTACCATACACAATATAAATTTGGAAAAGAGAATGCAATAACAAATCTGTTTTTCATTTCAAATGGAAAATATGAAAAAGAAAAATGGAAAAATTATCATGTCTTCTGCACAAATGTGGATGTAACAAAAGCAAATCTTACTTTTCTTGCTGATTTGTATGGCATGAGGTGGAATATAGAGAATTTTTATAGAGATGGAGAAAATTTTATGATTAAAACAAAAACCGATGATTTTATTGCAAGATATTTCTTTTTCTTATTCATGTGCATCATATACAATCTTTGGTATTTTGTAAGGGAAATTCATCCAATAATAGCCGAGCAATGGAAAGATTTTATTGAAGATGAAATGAGAAAAGGAAAAGAAATTGAAAAGTTGCTGAAAGATTATTCAATGTATTATGCGTGTATGGGAATTTTAATCAATCTTTTCTTCTTAGTTACGGGAGTATCTTCTGCTTATTATCTTATAGAGAAAGTAAATTTTTGTAATTTCAAATGAATATGGCGAAATGTGGTTAAAAACTATTCATTTTTTATTCAGCTATTGGCTATAAAAGTATGCTAACAGCAATTTTTAGCTAACATGCGGAGATACTGATCCAAAAATAACCTTTATATAATCCATTTATATTGCCTTTTAGCATTATGGCGT
>JAGGSX010000216.1 GCA_021158865.1 Thermoplasmata archaeon | reverse complement strand
AGTTATGCCAAAAATAGTTAGCCTTTTATATAAGAAAGGCTAATCTGCATCTACCGTTGAATACGAATATTTCTTTCATTTGTCGAATTTGCTTTATTGCACCAATGCTTGCTTGAGATAAAACATTATTCTTATGTAAGAAAAATAAGAGACCCAAGAATAAAGCATTTTTGCTCTCTCGCTTTATCATCGGCTGTGATAACAATTTTTGCGTATCCGATACCAAAGATTGAATTTATTCCAACAGTAATTTCCTGATGGGGAGGTATGCTGGATATAATTCCTTCTGCATATCTTCCATAGAATATAAATCCATCCACTCTTACAGACCAGTGTATATCTTTTGCTTCAACAACTCCTATGTTTCTAACCACTGCCTTTACTCCAAAACCACCTCTTATGTTATTTATTTCCAGAGATGACCATCTGTTGTAGTAAACTCTATCAGCCATCTCATATATTGCGGCAGTCATGTAAACACGGTCAGGTATTTTTTCGGGCATGCAATAATCATAGGCACTCCAGTTTTCTGGAGGCAAGTTTGGAATGTTGTCAGGCAATTCATATCCTTTAAATCTCGGATCAACCTCAACAACATAATAAGGAGAGGGATTTATCTTTACCCACGCATTTGCTCCATTCCATCCATCAAATGCCTGATGTATGTGCGGCTTATCAGGCGAGGATTGAACATGGTCATCAACGCTTGCCAGAATCATTCCTCTCAAGTCAGGTATGTTTCTCAAAGCATCATTATACAACCTTACTGCCTCCCTTATATCCCAATATCTGTCTGCTTCCCTCACATTTGCTATGCCCGGCGGCCAGTGAAGGAAGATGCCTTTATTTTTCAAGAGCATGAGTTACGGGACGAGAATAAACATTTTTCACACCATCGGTATAAGCAGATAAGGGAAAATCTTCATCCATTTCAAGTACGCCATTCAAATTTAAATCAGGTGTGGGCAGGTCTGTGGCGGGGTCGATTATGGTGGTATATTTTCCATCCCTGTTTCCATCATGAAATATTTTGTATATGGTTTCATTTTCATTGTACTCCAGGTCATCAAAATTAACTTCCAGAAACATTGGATTGTATGCTTCATATCTTGGATTAACAAAGTTGTTCGGTGAGCAATCTTTTCTTATTGGTCCTAAATCAACGGTGGCAATCTGACTTAACACAGGAGATTCCATTGTATGACATATCTCAAGTAGCCTTTCATCTCTTTTCCATAAATAGCAGGGGCGGCTATTACAATATTCCCGCCATTTGAAACCCCTATAAGGCCAATATTGTGATGCACTATCGCCATGGCAATTATGTGCTTCATTCTCATGGTTTCTTTCCTATATCTGGTGAATAACAACCTTCTTATTTCCAATCCACCAAATACTTCTTCTATTATCCCCCTAAATTTCCTATATAGTTCTTCATCAAATACTTCTCTTGC
>JAGGSX010000169.1 GCA_021158865.1 Thermoplasmata archaeon | reverse complement strand
GTTTAATATAATAGAAGCTTGTGGTTAGATTTTCTTGCACAGTTTCATTTGCAATTCCATTAACATATATGCCGTATGTTCCATCTCCATAGTCATAAGTCCATATATTTGCCTCTCCTGGTGGATAAATTTCCATTGATGCTTGATATATTGATGTAATATTTCCACTACTATTCCACCAAGAATTTGTTACATATATATCAAAATCTTTAACATCATAGGATAGGCCATCTGTAACATTTACTATGATAGAATAAGAACGTGGATAGATATATCGGTGATAATCCTCGAAAATTCCATTTGTCGAGCCAGACTCTTTTATCGTTTTATCATCATAATCGATAATGAATTTTAATGGATTTTCATCCTCATCCGTTGCAAAAAATTCATATCGGCAATTACGCCAATGAGGTATTTTATGCCTGTCTATTTCTTGCCATCCACCAAATAAAGTTTTAAGATACACATGCATTTCTTCTATCTTTGGTTTATGGTTGGATATTTCAATTTGAATAGAATTCCAGTCTGATTCCATTCCATCACAATCAATTGCTTTTACTTTTATTGTATACTGTCCCGTTTCAGAATAAGAATGAGTGACATTTATTATTTTTCCACTTTTTTCATATCCTCTACTTGGCACCGTAGTTGTAGTTCCATCTCCCCAATCTATTATATATTTCACGGGGTCATCATTTGGATCGACGGTAACTATTTGGAATGTATATGGTGTATCTGTAGAAAGAACATCAGCATTAGATAAAAGTTGTATATTTGGCGTTGCCGGAGGAGCAATTCCATATACTTTAATTTGTTTGATAAAGCCACAAGCAGCTGCTTTTTCTAAAGCTTCGCACTCTAGTCCAACCTTTATCCAATTATCAATGTGAGGATCTGCAACAAAATCAAATCGAATATGTTTAGTTGAATAGTTTTGTTCACCTACTATTTCAGTAAATTCTAATAAGGTCAATCCAACATCTGCTATCAGAAGGACAACTGATGTGAAGGGTACAAAATAACCTAAGATCGCTATAGCTATCTCCTCCAAAATAGGTATAATTTCTCCCCATTCAAACCAAGGGTCTATTATAGAATAGTGATAATCATTATCAAAATAACACCATATTGTATTGATTTCTCCAAATTTATCAGCTGCTAAATATTTTATTGTTGCATCTATGGTTAATGTTTTTACTCTTCCAACATTAATTTTTAGTTGCTGTAGTGCTGCAGCTTCACCTGACCCATTTACAGCACATCCTATATAGCCAGTGGATGAATTGCCTGCCCAATATTCTCCCCATCCATTTACACTATCATATGGTGGATAATATATGGTATAATTTACACCCGGAGACGGTAATGGTAGAGTGCTATTGTTGTTTCCGATTTTACCTTGTTGGGTTTCTGCATATACAAAGGATGATACAGATGTTGTTATAAACATTCCCACAAT
>JAGGSX010000092.1 GCA_021158865.1 Thermoplasmata archaeon | reverse complement strand
GGGCAACCCAAAGGTCCAACAACATCCATTATTTTATCGCCTATTTCGTAAGTGCCAAGCTCGTATGTAGTCTTACCAACCTCTTGAAAAACGATTTCGATGTAGCCCTCTTCCTTGCTCCACTTAAAAAGGGTAAGCGGAATTCTCTCACCTTTCTCATGAAGACGAAGAACTATAAACTGTCCTGCTTTTGCTGCACGCGCAACAAAAGGAGCATTTACTCGGAGCCATTTGATATGAGGCGCCAATTCTTTTTTATCAAGTATCTCGAACATGGGCATCATGGATGAATTGCAATAATGTATTTAATAATTTCTTAAAGATAAGAAGTTCTGTTAACTATTGTTGGTATAATGGATTTTGGATAAAAGAAGTTGCCAAAGGCAATTTGGGCAAGCGTGGAGAGCCACATGTCCACCTGTTAGGCAACGTGCGTTCCATTTTTATTCTCTCCTTTTCTCTCGAATTATCGTTATTCTGTTGACACCTATTTTTCTCCATTCTTCCTCAGTCAGAATATTTCCTTCCATAATCTTATAAACATATGACGGAGCCTCCTCTGTTATAAATTCCTCTCTTGACATCTCTACTTTGAATGCGCCTATGATGAAGTCAAAAGCTCTATTAGGTAAATCATCTTTATTTCTTGAATATCCCAAACAACATACAAGACAGCTCCAAGGATACATCGATGGAGCAATATCTTTTAGGAGTTTGCTACCAGTGTTTAGAACGTTTTTTACTCTGAAGGTGTCAACTAAACCACATCCTAACATTTCAACATCCTGAGGATATGTTCCACAGTTCCAATATTTCAAGATGTAATTATTTGTATCCCAATAATTGTAAAAGATATATAAAGGTATTCGGTTAGGTTGAGATTGTAAGGCGTTTTTAATTAACAAATCTACTTGCCTTCCATACTGATTAACTTTATCTAACTCTGGATATTTTAGATTTTTTGAATCTATCTTTTTAGCCTGTATTCTTAAACCTAACCACTTATTTCCTGAAGTTAACCACCATTCCCAATCGGCTCCCGTTTGGCTTTCCTGCCTTTTCGTGTATTTTTGGGTTATGATTTCATGTGGATGACGAGATTGAAGTTCTAGTAAAACAAAATCGGTAATACTCTCTTCCGATATAACGATTCCTGTTTGTATACTAGTTTTGAGCCAATTCCAAACTTTTTTCGCTTGAATGATAAAACCATCACATAAGTTCATATTAGGCATCCGAGATAGGAATTTCCTCATCATCCTTTTACCTCCTTAAGCATGTTGCCTAACCAGTATTTCACGCAATTTTTATTCGCATAACCTCTCCAGGAGTTAAAGCGAATTTTTATAACTCTTTTACTCATCCTCATACTTTTATCTATGAGTTTGAATGTAAAAAGCTTACGCCACAGAAAGCATATCGTCTAATAATTCAATTTCTTCCTTCAACATGTGGAATTGGTTTGAAAACAGAAAACGG
>JAGGSX010000075.1 GCA_021158865.1 Thermoplasmata archaeon | reverse complement strand
TTATTCCACAACAATAGCAGCATATCCGACACAATAACTGCCTGGCTCAATATCATAAGATGTGGCATATTTCAGTAATCTTGCCTTTTTAGCCCCTCTTATTTTTGCAGCATGAAGCATTGCCGCCACACCTCCATAGCCACACATTGTTATATTTTTTTCCTCCACCAATTCAATAAGCCCTTTCTCATCCATGTCCAATATTTTTTTTATCGCCATTCTATCTCTATCTTCAACGTCTCTCTTTATATCTTCTTTAGACGGAAATTTGGAAAAGCTTACATGAGAAAAATCAGTGCTTGCTATTATTATTGCATCTTCTGCATCTGCTATTATTTCTCCAATCTCCGTTGCAGTTTCATAATCCTGCATACCCAAGCAAATTGGAGTGAATTCAAAATCTGGATTTAAATATTGAAGGAATGGAAGCTGAACTTCTATTGAATGCTCATATTTATGAGCAAGCTCATCCCTATCCATTATTCCTCTAAAATAATTTTTTGAATCTTTGGCAATCTTCACTCTTCCGAGAGGAGTTTCCCATTCTCCTTCTGTCATTATAGAAACTGGAGAACCATACCCTGTATGATTTGGACCAATTATTATGAACTTGCTTGGAAATTCTTTTGCAACTTCGTTATATGAATATGCAGCGATATAGCCAGAATAAATATAACCAGCATGAGGAACAACAATGCCTTTTATTTTTCCTCTTCCTTTTTTAACTTCTGGAATGATTCCAACGCCTTTAATAAAGCTTCTTTCTATTTCTTCAATTAAACTTTTTTTATCAGAAGGATAGAAAGTGCCTGCTGCCGCCGGTCTCCTTATCATATTTTAATAAGTAAATTCATTTTATAAATTTGATGCCATTATTCCAACTTGAGACCGTCAAGAATTTGAAAATTTTAAAAATAAAAATGCTACACCAATTGATAGGATTAGTTAAAAGAAAAAAATATTTTTCGCTGGAACAAAAAAGATAGAAATTAAACTGATTGCTACAATTCTTTACTATCAGGAATTTTCTTGGGAAAAATGAGGAAATTTAGTCATGGGGGCAGTGGTATCATAAGTTTACCCAATTGTTCACTAATTCCAAAATTTCCTTCAAATGCCTAAAAGGAAAGCGTTAAAAGATGGTTAACTGCATTCATATTCATTTACAACTTGGAGATGAGAAATTGCTGACACTCTTATTGTATAACTGAGAAAATTTTATAAATAGCATCCATTTTATGAATGTGAAAGAAATTGCAATTGGTATAGCATTCATGCTTCTTTTTTACAATTCCAGTTAATACTTATTCCTATGAAAAAACGAATGATGCAAATTTTATGAATGGAAGCAACAATGGAAAAACATTATATGTTGGTGGCTCTGGGCCAAATAACTATACAAGCATTCAAGATGCAATAAACGTTGCCAACAGTGGAGATACAATTTTTGTATATAATGGAACATATTATGAGAATTTGGTTATCAAT
>JAGGSX010000167.1 GCA_021158865.1 Thermoplasmata archaeon | reverse complement strand
AGTAAAATGGTAAAATAAAGTCGCAATCCCCTCAAATCGGGTCAATGTTTCTTACAGAAACTCTAGATGATGCTATTACACTTTTTGGAAGTCGCAATCCCCTCAAATCGGGTCAATGTTTCTTACCTAAAAAACAGATTATAGTAGGACGTAACCAAACCGTGTCGCAATCCCCTCAAATCGGGTCAATGTTTCTTACATATCTTTTTTTATCCCTAGGAGATTATATCCTAGGGCGGTCGCAATCCCCTCAAATCGGGTCAATGTTTCTTACTTAGATGTCTCCAAAGTTAATAACGGGGACATCATATCTTTTTTGTCGCAATCCCCTCAAATCGGGTCAATGTTTCTTACTCATGGGAGGAGATAGAAATATAAAGAAGTTTATAGAGCCCGTCGCAATCCCCTCAAATCGGGTCAATGTTTCTTACCTAAGCAGTTTTTATGGGAGATGCTGAACCATGGTGGGCCGTCGCAATCCCCTCAAATCGGGTCAATGTTTCTTACCAATCCCCTCAAATCGGGTCAATGTTTCCCGATTTAGTCGCAATCCCCTCAAATCGGGTCAATGTTTCTTACTTTGAAGAACTGCCTGACAAGAAAGAAATGGAAAGGCGAGCCAGGTCGCAATCCCCTCAAATCGGGTCAATGTTTCTTACAGGTTATCAAAAAAGTAAAAAAGATGTAATGGGGAGGTAAGTGTCGCAATCCCCTCAAATCGGGTCAATGTTTCTTACTTTTTTATCCCTAGGAGAATATATCCTAGGGCGTATGTCGCAATCCCCTCAAATCGGGTCAATGTTTCTTACAAGTCTTAGAAATGCAAAAAGTAGAAGGATTTTGGGTCGCAATCCCCTCAAATCGGGTCAATGTTTCTTACTGGGCGCATCTCCCATCATGAGTATAACTATTGGTTAAAGGTCGCAATCCCCTCAAATCGGGTCAATGTTTCTTACTGCAAGGTTGCAGGCTCAAATAGCCACTCTACGCCGGGTCGCAATCCCCTCAAATCGGGTCAATGTTTCTTACTAACAAGGTTCTAGGGCTACAAGATGAGGGATATTGTCCAGGTCGCAATCCCCTCAAATCGGGTCAATGTTTCTTACTTATGCTAGAGGTACCATTAAGATGGTAGAAATAAGTCGCAATCCCCTCAAATCGGGTCAATGTTTCTTACTCCGAGGTTCTTTAATCCTAGGACGGGTAAGTGGCAATAAGTCGCAATCCCCTCAAATCGGGTCAATGTTTCTTACAGCACCCATCTTTTCTTACGGATTATAGGAAACTTAACACCCCTTTTTCGGGAACCTCATTATTTCTATGCTTTCCTTTTCCCTATTTAACATACCTGCTCCAATAAGTGCCCAAAAAACCATCAAAAATCCCTTTCGGGAACCTCTATGGTTTTTAGGGCACTTAGGACAAGCAGGGAGGTTCCCGCAATTTTCTCCTATTCAGTTGTCAAAAGAGCTTAATTCTTTGAAACTTAATAGCATAAT
>JAGGSX010000215.1 GCA_021158865.1 Thermoplasmata archaeon | reverse complement strand
AAACCTCCAGATTTGTTTTTCCGAGTACTTTTTTCTTCATAATAGCTTTCTCCCCAGATTTTTTATTTTATCTTAGCATATAGATATACTTTTATCAACTTTTAGGGAACTGAAATTGGGATACTTTTTAGAAGGTCCTTAAAAAAATACCTCCCTTGGAGTATAATATAGCTTAGGAATATAAATACCCCAAGGGAGGTTCACAAATGAACATCCCTTTATATTATGCAAAATTTTACAAGATGTTTCAAGTAACCCTGCAAATGCAGCTAACAAGGCCAACTTTAAAAAGATTTGTTCTTTTAACCTTAGGGGTATATGGGGCAAAAAGTTTTATAATTTCAGAGGTAGCAAGACAGCTTCTATCCTTAAAAAGCTTTTCTGCCTCAAGGAAAATGCTAACAAGATTCTTTGCTGAACCTTTGGAAACCTACAGGAATATACTTGAGATCTTTGCCCAAAGGATAGTAGAAAAAGTTCAAGATGATAAGATAACCCTTATCTTAGATTATACCAGGATGCCAGTCATAAACTTAGACGTTTTATTTGCCAGCCTGCCCTTAGAAGGAAGAGCCATCCCCATCTACTTTGAAATTCTTTTTCCCTGGATAATAGGAAAGACAAGTAAAAATTTATTTGAAGTAAATTTTGTTAAAAAGCTAAGAAGGATCTTACCTCATAAAAAGGATATAGTAATTACCTGGGATAGAGGATTTGCCAAGGGACAGGTTATAAAAAGAATAATTAATATCCCCGGGCTATACTTTGTAGGGAGAATAAGGAAAGATACAGCAGTATTTATAAATGGGAAAAAGCAAATAGCAGGAAGAATAAACTTGGAAAAGGGGAGGATATTTTCTTCCCCCTGCCTTTACGGTTTAAGCTACAAAATCCCTTGTCTTTTAGTAGGTTATTGGCAAAAGAAAATGAAAGAGCCCTGGTGGATTGTAACTAATTTAAAAGAGAAAGCCTTTCTTATCCTTGAGGTGTACAGACAAAGATTTTGGATTGAGGAAGGATTTAGGGATCTAAAGAATGAATTTGAGATGAACAAAAACTACTTTAGAGAAAAGACAAAAGAGGATAGATTTGAGAAATTCCTAATAGCCTGCGTGATAGGCTACTTTTTTATCTATGCCTTGGGGCTAATAAATAGGGATAAGCAAAGCTACTTTGTAGAATCTTCTAAAAAGAAGAAAAAGAAAATCTCCTATTTCTTTTTAGGTGTAAAAATTTTAAATTCATATCTTTTTATAAAGAAAGTAAAAACCTCAAGGCTGGTTGAAGCTTTATCTTTAGCAGGAAGCCTTAGAACTATCACTGAAAAGTTTTAATTAATAAAAAGGAAAAATTGAAAGAAAAGAGGTCATAAAAAACTTAGAAGAGACTTGCTGAATTTTTAAAAAGTAGCCTCAAAAGAACCAAAAAAGAGATTTTTAAGAGCTCTTTTCCCTTCTTAACTTAATTTTCTTCTGTAAATTTTGCTTTAATTCTGGTTTTTTTATT
>JAGGSX010000011.1 GCA_021158865.1 Thermoplasmata archaeon | reverse complement strand
ACATGGATTACAAGCAAAGCATTCTTCCATATTGCCTCTCATGATGAGGGATGCATGGGCGGTGTCGGCTTGGCAAGCCTCCAGTATCGTATATGGAATGAAAGCAATGGATGGGGACCATGGATTAATTACACAGAGCCGTTTAATCTGCCCGATGAATGTAAGCATTATATTGAAATAAAAGCGATGGATCACCTTGGTAATGCTATCATAGCAAATCAAACACATTATGTTGATAACAGCCCACCAACAGATGTTGTAGACATACCCGATGTGCATGGCTATTATTATGATAACATAACAGGTAAACAATTCATGAGGGCTGGAAAAGGAATATGGATTAATTTAACAGATATGCCTTCATGTCATCCAGTTGGATTTAGAAATGCAACATTCTACTGGAGATATACCTATACAAACTTCACAATTCCAGTTCCGGAAGAGCATCCTTCTGGCCCAAATGATTATTATCCTGGCACTCATATCAAGTTTATAAATGGTAAATACTGGTATGTTGTCTACATGAATCAAACTCATAACTTTACATACATTTCATTTAATAGAGAGTGCATGCATACAATATATTACTTCTATAATGCAACAGATTGGCTTGATAACAATGTTACAAGTGAGATAAAGAACATAACATTATATGTGGATAAAGGCAAGCCAATAGCATGGGCGGAATATCCATGGCATTATTATATGGCAATAAATGAGACGGCAGGTTATATGAGAGCAGGAAAAAGATTTAATTTATATGCAAAGGATATGCCGGATATAATAAAAATTGTATGTGTTGCTCAGGCAGAAGGCAACCAGACGGATACACTCCAGAATTACAGTGCAGCCACACCATGGCAGTGGGATGCGCAGAGTTTTGTTGCTGATTGTGACCACATTAATGCAACAAAATTATATCTGCAATGGTTTGGAGACGTGGATGTAACCGTATATATACACAACGACACAACAATGACTCCATCCAGCGCTATTGGAATGGTAACAAAGCATCTGACAGGAAGTGGACAAGGATGGATTACATTTGAGTTTAATCCAGGCATTACCTTACATGTAGGAGAGACATATTACATAGAGGCTCATGCAAATCCGGCATCTATGTGTTCATGGAATTTCACAAGCAGTGATGAATATACTGGAGGACATGCATGGATTAGTGGAGAAAACAGAAGCGAATTTGATTGGCAATTCCAGATTATATCTTATGATCCAAATCCATGTGCAAGTGGTGTGGAAGGCATATACTATGGATTCTATTATAAAGGAGTATGGCATCCTCGAAATGCTACAGATAATGTTTCATTATATGGAGAAATTGTTAATATAAACAACTATTATAATGAAAGTGAAATACAGCAGAATTTCTCAGGGCATCATTACTGGTATGTTTATAACAGTAGCATTGGAGTAGTATTCCATGAAGAATGTGTGCACAACTTCTCTTACTGGGCTAAAGATAATGTATGTCATCATAGCGAGTTATATAACCATACATTTTATGTTGATGCAACA
>JAGGSX010000138.1 GCA_021158865.1 Thermoplasmata archaeon | reverse complement strand
TGGTTATGATGAGCTTGGCAAAAAAGTAATGGATACAGATTCTGCAAGTGTTGATGTAATCGTGCCAGAGATACATTTGGATAAAGTAGTGAATAAAAGTATAATTCATTCTGGAGATAGGGTTACATATACATATTATGTGAATAATACAGGTGATACAAATCTAACCAACATTATTGTTACTGATAATCAGACAGGTGTTGTCCCTGTATATGTAAGCGGAGATATTAACGGAAATGGTTGGTTAGAACCCACTGAAACGTGGATATATCAGAACATATCAATTATAACATCTGATACATTGAATGAAGGCAATGTATCTGGTTATGATGAGCTTGGCAAAAAAGTAATGGATACAGATTCTGCAAGTGTTGATATAATAAAAGCAGGATTGAATGTAAAGAAAACAGCCAATGTAACACAGGCACATGCTGGAGATGCTGTTAATTATACTATATGGGTAAACAATACTGGAAGCGATGATCTTTACAATGTATGGGTAAATGATTCAGAAATTTCTCTCAGCGAGAATATTGGAATCCTCAAAAATCATACAAGCCATAAAATATACAAAAATTATATTTTATCTTCTTTACCAGATCCATTTATAAATACTGTATATGCAGAAGGATATGATATCCTTGGGACCAGATACAATGATACAGATTCTGCAAGTGTTGATATAATAAAAGCAGGATTGAATGTAAAGAAAACAGCCAATGTAACACAGGCACATGCTGGAGATGCTGTTAATTATACTATATGGGTAAACAATACTGGAAGCGATGATCTTTACAATGTATGGGTAAATGATTCAGAAATTTCTCTCAGCGAGAATATTGGAATCCTCAAAAATCATACAAGCCATAAAATATACAAAAATTATATTTTATCTTCTTTACCAGATCCATTTATAAATACTGTATATGCAGAAGGATATGATATCCTTGGGACCAGATACAATGATACAGATTCTGCAAGTGTTGATATAATAAAAGCAGGATTGAATGTAAAGAAAACAGGTAATCCACCCATAATTGAAAGTGGTGAAACAGTTACATGGAATATAACCGTTGAAAATACTGGAGATTGCATTCTATACAATGTATGGGTAAATGATAGTAATAGAAATGTAGCGTTTATTCCTTCTTTAGTTCCGGGAGATAAAAAATATTATGAATATACAACAAATCCGACTGATAATGTTACCAACATCGTTTATGCAAATGCAACAGATTTGCTTGGCAAGAAAGTGAGTGATAGCGATGCTGCGATTGTTGAGGTATTAACTCCTCCTTCTCTCTCCATTACAAAAACAGATTCTCCGGATCCAGTTGTAGTAGGAAATAATTTAACATATATAGTAACAATAAAGAATATAGGTACTTCTCCAGCATATAATGTTGTTATAAATGAGCAGTATGATAAGTGCTTTACTTTTGTCTCTTCTCGACCAAGTGCAAGCTATGGAAACAATATATGGAATTTTTCCGTAATCAATCCAAGAGAAGAAAAAAATATCTACATATATGCAAGGGTTGGAGATACTGATGAAGGTGAGG
>JAGGSX010000104.1 GCA_021158865.1 Thermoplasmata archaeon | reverse complement strand
AACATAACAGCATGGGATGATTTAGGAAATGTTGCCTATCATAATCAAACAGTTTTTGTTGACAACATGCCACCAGATATAACAAAAGAATTTGGTAAGCCATATTACATGAACAATACAGGAGCAGAGTATATAACGAGCAACACGCCTATATACATAAATGCAAGTGATAACAGAAGCGCTCCATGCATTGTTGGCTCAGTTCATGTTAATGTTTCGATATATTCATTTTTAACTGAAAGCTGGACATATTATGAATGGGATAATTGCAGCGATCTTGCAGAAATAAATGAAATAATATATCTGCCAGAAGAATGCAAACATTGGATAAACATAACAGCATGGGATGATTTAGGAAATGTTGCCTATCATAATCAAACAGTTTATGTTGATAACAGCCCACCAAATATAAGCAAGCAATATGGAAAGCCATATTATAATGATGGAACAAATGAATGGATTACAACATCTACGCCTGTTTATTTAAATGCAAGCGATTATCCAGATTGTGCATGTGGAGTAAGAGAAATTCATTACAATTATGGTTCTGGTTGGATAGTTGTAAATGGAAGTAAAGCCGTTTTCACTATTCCAGATGAATGCCATCATGTAATTCAATACTATGCTGTAGATAATCTTGGAAATAATGAAAATATGAAAACAACGGTTGTGAATGTTGATAACACACCACCAGAAACAACATTGACATTTGGAACGCCATATCATTATGATGGCAATAACTGGATAACAACTTCAACACCTATAACGCTAAGTGCTGTTGACTATCCAGATTGTGCATGTGGAGTAAATCATACATATTATCGCATAATAACCTCCAGCTATACAACTATATGGTATGAATATACACAGCCATTTACAATGCCAGAAGAATGTGAGCATACAATAGAATATTACAGCATTGACCATATAGGAAATATTGAAAATGTGAAAAGCATAATCATTTATGTTGATGATAGCCCACCTTTAATAAATGTTGAAGTAGGAGAGCCGCATATAAATGCATCTTATGTAACAAGCGACACTCCAATTGATTTTGATGTAATAGACACAGGATGCAATGGAGGCGTGGGTGTGGATACAATTTATTATAGAATATGGCATAATGGTTGGAGTGCATGGAATGAATATACAGAAACAATAACACTTCCAGAAGAAGGAAAGCATTATTTAGAAATAAATGCAACTGACTTGCTTGGTAACAATGCTTATGTTAATAAAACATTCATAGTTGACAATACACCACCAAATTCATGGATGACCATGGAAATGTATTATAAGCAATACATAACTCCATGGACAGAATTCAGCATATATGCTGATGAGCAAGGATGCTGTCTAAATGGATATATAATTCACTTTGCCATTTCTGGTCCAGAAGGAAGCAAATTCTATTACTTCAGCAATTATTATAATTGCAACGGAACATGGCATACTGGCTTCAACACTACACCTGTTTCATTCCAGATAAGAAATGAAAATGGATATGCACCACCTGGCTTATATACAGTCAAATTCTATGCAGTTGATAGCCTTGGAAATAGTGG
>JAGGSX010000058.1 GCA_021158865.1 Thermoplasmata archaeon | reverse complement strand
ATTCCAATCCTTCTATTGCTTTTATTCCTGTATCGTAATAATGCTTTATCTTTTTCATTTCTGTAACCAAATCAGCTATTTTTATTATATTTTTGCTTGCATTTCTTCCAGTTAAGATAATATGGCTACCTTTCCTTTTTTTAAGGAGTGAAAGCAAATCCTTTTCTTTAATCAATTCCATGCTCAAAGCAACATTCACTTCATCAAGTATCAGTAAAAATGGTTTCTCTTCAATCAAAATTTCTTCTGCAAATTTAATTGCTTTTTCAGCCAAATAATAATCTTCCTGCATGGGCTCTATAACAAATTCTCTCCTTCCAAATTGATATATCTTAAAATCTTTATTTTTGAATCTTATTTCTCCATATTCTCCTTTTTTCAAAAATTGTATCATAACAACTTTCTTTCCATATCCTATTGCCCTTATGGCAGTTCCTATGGCAGCAGTTGTCTTTCCTTTTCCATCTCCAGTAAAAACAATTATCTTTCCTTTCATTCTTCTATCTGCTGTTCTGTCATAATCTTCACGCTGGATGGTATTTTTGTTATATCCCCCATTGTCATGCCCATTATCTTTTTAACTCCTCCTTCAAATGCTGCATCTATGAGACGCTGGGTAACAACGCCATCAAAAACAACAATGGCTGGTTTTTTCTTGCCAATTATATCAATCAGTTTTCCTGTCTCCACTCTCCCAATTTCTTTCTTATTATCATCCAAAAGAATTGCAGAATGACTACCTTTTAATGATAAAAGCATCTCTCTAAATTCTTCGAGCTCGCCGCCTATTTTCCTCTTTTTCATACCCATATTTTCCATATACTGCTCTGCTGGAATCTTATTTTTCAAGGCTTTCATAACAAGTTTATAGGGTAATTCTTCTACTTCACGAGTTGGAGGGGCTCTGGCAACAAAATCTATATCCGCTACCTGCAATAATTCGCGCAAAACAAGCTCGCCGCCGCGGTCGCCGTCCACAAATGCTGTTGCTATTTTTTCATTGCACAGCTCTATTATGGTTTTTGGTATATTCGTGCCTTCGACAGCTATTGCATTTTTTATTCCATGACGAAGGAGATTGACAACATCATTTCTTCCTTCAACAACTATAATTGCATCACTTTTTTCAATATTTGGTCCTGCTGGAAGATTTTCAGACCCATAATATAATATTTCTTCAACATGGACAGATTGCCTTATCTCTTCTGCAAGGTCTGGCATTTCTTCTTTGCTCTGCTTTATCATTTCTGTCAATATTTCTTTTGCTCTATCAGCAAGCCTCTTTCTCTTGGCAATTCTTATGTCTTCAACTTTATCAACTTTTATCTCCGCCTTGCATGGTCCAATTCTATCAACACTTTCTATGCCAGCAGATATTATTGCAGTTTCAACTTTCTCAAGGGCAGATGTCAGGGTTAAAGTTCCCTCACTTTTTCCTTTATTTGCTTTTAATTCGACTTCTATCCTGCCTATCCTTGCAGATTTCTGCAAATCTCTTAAATCAAGCTCCTCTCCCATCAAACCTTCTGTCTGACCAAAAATAGCCCCTATAACATCCGACTTATCTACCACACCATCTACCTTTATTCTCGCCTTTATCAAATATTTTGCTGCTGAAGGATCCAATGACAATGATATCACCTCTT
>JAGGSX010000034.1 GCA_021158865.1 Thermoplasmata archaeon | reverse complement strand
TAAAGTTTTTCAAGATAAAAGGAGGTTTTTAGCCTACCTATAAGGGATTGAAACCAGCTTCTGCTAATGAAATATAACCCTCATCAGCGGGTTTTTAGCCTACCTATAAGGGATTGAAACCTCTATCCAAGAATGGGCAGAAAAACAAGATTCGCCGTTTTTAGCCTACCTATAAGGGATTGAAACTTTTTTCAAGGCAACAAGAGATTTGCACTGGTCAAAGTTTTTAGCCTACCTATAAGGGATTGAAACTTATCTCAAAGAGGAAATCAGAGAAATACAGAATATGTGTTTTTAGCCTACCTATAAGGGATTGAAACAGTGAGGGAAAAGAGGAGTTAGCCGAAGCCCTTATTGTTTTTAGCCTACCTATAAGGGATTGAAACAACTCCTTTCAAGTGTGGATGAGTGGGTTCAATTTAGTTTTTAGCCTACCTATAAGGGATTGAAACTTGCCTTTTGAATATCAATAACCTGCTCGCCTTTTTGTTTTTAGCCTACCTATAAGGGATTGAAACCTGCCTGGTGGTGACAATGTCTATCTAATACCAAGGTTTTTAGCCTACCTATAAGGGATTGAAACGACACTGCAAGGCCGAGTTTGTCAGGCATTAAGCCAGGTTTTTAGCCTACCTATAAGGGATTGAAACTATCGGCCTTTCTGGAATTTCCTATTTCAAGCAATGTTTTTAGCCTACCTATAAGGGATTGAAACTGTGAAGAAAAAAGCCGTAAACAAAATGGCTGGGTTTGGTTTTTAGCCTACCTATAAGGGATTGAAACACAGAAGACTAATTAACCCCGCCGTGCTCACCGTGGGTTTTTAGCCTACCTATAAGGGATTGAAACATTCTATGTCTATTTTCCCCAAATATTCTTGCCTAGTTTTTAGCCTACCTATAAGGGATTGAAACAAATTGCTTTAAAATGGCTTCCTCACGAAAGAGTTGTGTTTTTAGCCTACCTATAAGGGATTGAAACCTGCCTGTAAAGTTAATCAAGGCTGAATTTGAGGTAAGTTTTTAGCCTACCTATAAGGGATTGAAACGTTGGTTTTGAGCTGTATAAAGAAATTTCAATGTTTCGTTTTTAGCCTACCTATAAGGGATTGAAACTGGTTTCAGGTGGTTTTTCTGTAATTGGTGGAGGCTGAGTTTTTAGCCTACCTATAAGGGATTGAAACGCTATTTCCCTTGCTTCTTCTTCGAAAGTTTTTATTTGTTTTTAGCCTACCTATAAGGGATTGAAACTCATTCTATCCGTGCTCCTATGCATATTTTTAAGATTGGTTTTTAGCCTACCTATAAGGGATTGAAACTCAAGATATTGTAGATGGGTCTTTGGTGTCAGGAAGTTTTTAGCCTACCTATAAGGGATTGAAACGGGTATCATGGGAGGAGATAGAAACTTTGAAACTTTGGTTTTTAGCCTACCTATAAGGGATTGAAACCCAATTCTATATCCTAGAACCGCCCCTAGAAGCCTGTTTTTAGCCTACCTATAAGGGATTGAAACCAATATCTCCTTGAGATAGGCTAGTGATAACGATAGGTGTTTTTAGCCTACCTATAAGGGATTGAAACAAAGAAAAAGAAGAAGAAAAAGAATAAGGAGGTAAAGTTTTTAGCCTACCTATAAGGGATTGAAACAGGAATGTGCAGGAAGGGGTAA
>JAGGSX010000098.1 GCA_021158865.1 Thermoplasmata archaeon | reverse complement strand
GGTGACCTTCACGATGTTTAGCATCTTTTTTATTCCTCTTATGATAGTTAAAAGAAAGGATATTTATCAGAAAATTATATATTTAAGTAGGGAACATATTCCAAAAATAGTTGTTTGTCTATTTTTTATCTCTTTATACCTATTGATGTTTTTTTCTGTTATGTTTTATGGCAAGGTAAGAATATGAATAAAAGTTGTTTAAAAACTAAAAAGATATGTTTTCAAAGAATTATAAAGAAAGTTGTTGCCGTAGTGTCTCGCCTATTGCACAATTTTTTGAATACCTAAAAATATAGATAAAGAGTTTATTCATTATGTTATAGGAAACCTTGATATCACCTATAGGATTTGAAAATTCCTTTATGCCCCTCTTTCATAAACTCTTTTATATAACGAGAGTTGTTGTTCCTCTCGGAATTACCAAAATTTTAGCATCCTTTCCTTTTTCAATTAATGCTTCATTTATTGCTTCATCGATGCTTTCAAAAACATTCAGTCTGAAGATGCTTTCAAGCATTTTTTTATCCATATCAGATATCATGAAAATTTTTGCTTTATCCAATGCTTTCAAATGATAAAATGCTTTATGCCCTCCAGGCACAAATTCCTTGCTCAATTCTTTTTCTATTTCTTCCTTTGTTTTGTATTTTTTCATCCATTCATAATATGGCTGAGAGCCATGTCCATCGGGACATTCAGCAGCAAGTATTATTATGCCGTTATCCTTTACAACATTGAGTGCAAGATGTATCGCTTTATAAGCCTGATATAAATTTACATCGTGAGGAGAGCCATCTGCAGATGTTACGACAATATCTGCTTTCTCCTTGACCTTAATTTTATACATTTTGTCAATCAATGAAGCACCTTTTCTTAAAACCAAATCAAAATCTCCAGAAAAAGCACCAACAATTTCATGCCTTGCGTTTTGAACAACATTGAGACAAAAATCTGGTTTCGCCAGACGGGCTGCTTCCGTCATATTCTCATACATTGGGTTGCCATCAAGAACACCGGGCTTGGACATTGGATGGAAAAAATTTTTTGTATAGTTGTGCTGTATCGTTGAATAATGACTTATGCCCGGCAACACGCTTTTCCGCCCGCCGCCGTAGCCAGCAAAATAGTGTATTTCTACATCTCCAAGTAAAATTTTTAAATTTGCTTCCAGAAATGCATTTTTTATTTTCACATCTGTTCCGCGGGATGTTGTTCCAATATATGTGAAATCATTTCCTTTACAATTGTTGCTTATATATTCTATTTCATTTGCATAATTTCCAATTAATCTTTCTGCTTCTTCATGTTTAACCTCTCTATGCGTGCCAGTTGCAAAAATTATTGTAATGTCATCCTCTTTTATTCCTTGGTTATTCAATTCATCTATAACATGGGGCATCATTTCCCATGTTGGACATGGGCGAGTATAATCATCCACAACAATTGCAACTTTCATTCCTTTTTTAGCCTGTTTTTTTATAGGCAATGCTCCCATTGGATTGGAAAGAGCATTTTTTATGTAATATTCTGGGCTTTTTTCCGCTTTAATTTCATTTGGATAAACAACTTCTATTAAATTTTCATCTGGAATATTTGCTGTTACAAAACCTTTTCCATAAGGCATATCAACTTTCATAATGGGAAATACGGCATATTATATGAAATTTATTGAAGGAAATAGCCCCGCCAGGATTTT
>JAGGSX010000187.1 GCA_021158865.1 Thermoplasmata archaeon | reverse complement strand
ATCCTACAGATACATTATATGGACTTGGAGCGAATATTTTTGATAGGAAGGCTGTTGAAAAAATTTATAAAATAAAAAAGCGTCCCCCAAACATGCCTTTACCCATAGTCATATCATCCATAAATAAAATAAATGAATTTGCAGAGATGAATGAGTTTGCAAAAAAAATTGTAAAAAAATTTCTTCCGGGAAAATTAACAATTGTCCTTAAAAAAAAGAATATAATACCAGATTATATATCAAAAGATAAAGTTGCAATAAGAATTCCAGCAAATGAGATAGCTTTAAAACTTGCATACAAATTTCCAATAACAGCAACAAGTGCAAATCTGCATGGTGGAAGTTTGCCAGTTAGTATAGAAATAGTAAAAAAACAGCTTGGAAAGAAGCCAGACATATATCTTGATTATGGAAAACTTTCCGGTTTGCCCTCTACAGTAGTAGATGTTTCATGTCAAAAAATAAAAATTATAAGGGAAGGAGCCATAAAAAAGGAGGAATTATATGTATGAGAAATTCAAACAGGCAGGAAAAATTACAGGAAATGCTTTGAAAAAAGGTATTTCCATGGTGAAAGAAGGAGTAAGTTATTTAGATGTGGCTGAAGAAGTGGAAAAATTTATAAAGCAAAATGCAAGAATGGCTTTTCCAGTAAATATTTCTGTAAATAATATTGCAGCCCATTACACTCCTTCTTCAGATGACAAAGAAGTCTTCAAATATGGAGACGTTGTAAAAGTGGATGTCGGCGCCCATATCGATGGCTATATAGGAGACACTGCCGCTACCGTGGATATAGGGAATGAGCATGCAAAGCTTGTTGAAGCTGCAGAATTTGCTCTTAAAAATGCTATAAGTGTTGTTAAAGCTGGTGTGAAAATTTCTGATATAGGAAAGGAAATTGAAAATACAATAGCAAGCTATGGATTCAGACCAATAAAAAATTTACAGGGACATTCCATAGAAAGATTCAGATTGCATGCTGGCTTATCAATACCAAATTATTTTTCAGAAAGCAGGGCAAGGCTTAAAGAAGGACAAATTATAGCCATAGAACCTTTTGTTACCAATGGTTATGGCTATGTTATTGACGCTGGTATAGGGAATATATATCAGGTTAAGAAAAAATCATCCCTGACAAATGAAATTTTAAGGCATTTTGATGGGCTCCCATTTGCAGAAAGATGGGTTAAAGAAATATATGGCGATAAAACTGAAGCAAGATTGCACTTTCTGACGGCAAGAAGGCTTGTTTATTCTTACAGAATGCTTGTTGATGCAAAAAATGGTCTTGTAAGCCAATTTGAACATACATTGCTTGTAACAAAAGATGGATGCGAAATATTAACAGAAAGATAAAGATTTGGCGAAAAAATTTCAGAAAAGTTGCACAATCTTTTTAGTATTTAAATATATAATATATTGATAAAAACTCCAAAGATGGAGATGAATAAAAACTCGGGAAATGGTGGGCGAGATGTCCGATATCATCTTGGAAAGAATTAAAATAAATAGGAGGATTAGAATATGACTACCAAAGTTGAAGCAATAAGAAAAGTTCTCGAAGATTTTGAAGGCAAAGCAACATGGCAACAAATTTATGATAATATTGAAAAATACTATCCAGCAGCAAAATCAAGCAAAGCTTGGAAAGAAGGACTAAGGGGAGTTTTATATAG
>JAGGSX010000131.1 GCA_021158865.1 Thermoplasmata archaeon | reverse complement strand
TTAAAATACCTTATGAAGAAAAAAATCAGCCAATTGATTTGCATATTGAATTTGATAATCCATGCTATGCTTTGAATGAAAAAGATAATTCAATTAGAGTATTTTATAATGGAAATGAGATAGAGAGTGATATATATAATTTGAATCATATTGATAAAAGTCATATAAAATCATGTAATGTTGTTTTTCTTTCTCAGGGTAAAGGAATTTATACCATAAAATATGGAGATGAAGGCGAAAAGAAGAATTATAAAAATCATGTTGATGTTGTTGATAGCCATTACTATTATCAACTTTTTCCGGGATATTATGCAAAGTTGGATTATTATGCAATAATGCAGGATGGAAAATGTGTAATCGCCATAGGACAGCAGGGAAATGTCCTTGGAATTCAAATGGGGCAGAAAGTGATAAAAATGAAGGAAAATGTAACCGAATTCAAATTTTCAACTTGGGAAGAAATGTCGTCATTTTCATTTTTTTATTATGAAGGAAAAGAAATTGGAACAGATGAAAAATTGGTCAGCAAAAAAATTATTGTTGATGGAAATTTAATTGCAAAAGTCATGATTGAAAGCATGTCATCCAATGGAAAAGTAAAAACAAAAGCGTATTACACATATTATTATTCTCCTGCAAATAAAAGAATTTTTGTAAGATTTACCCATAACGTCATTAAAAATTGCGATATTCATGGAATAGATGAAGAAAATGGCATGTTTGCATATCTAATGTGTATTAAATCAAGTAGCAATACAATAAAAGAACTCAACATGGGTGAAATCCTCCCATATATCCACCTTTATGGAGAAAATGGCATTGAAGAATATAAAATGGATACAAACCCACAAAATAAAAATTATAGATGGCTCATTTCTTCAAAAGATGATGTTCTGCTTGGAGAAAAACCATGGGTTTGTATGGATGATGGAAAGGCTTATGGAATGATATTTGACAAAAATGCATCCAAGCTGGAGGTCAAAGCTCTTGTTCAAAAAAAGTATGATTTGCCAGGCTTAACTGTTGCGGGCGGCGGCGTCAGCGTCGGCAGGCGGGGGAAAGGAGGCATCATCCCAGAAGGATTTAAGGCGAGTTATAAATGCGAAATGTATTATGGGAAAAATCTTAATGATATGAAAAATGAGGCAGATGAATTTTATAATTTTTCAAAATATAGGGAGGGAGGCATTGAAAATGTTCAAATGCATAAACTTAAGGTTGTAATTCATTCTCTTCTGCCTTTTAGAACCAGAGTTGAGGCATGGAATGATGGAAGTATGGTAGCGTCTTCAGATTCATGGTTGAGAAGAGCAAACTTGGAGTTACCAGAAGGAAATTATACAATAAGGGTTTATACAAAATTTGGAGCATATATTGGAGAAAAATTTGTTAATCTTAATGAGGATAAAAAAATACATATATTCTGCACTTTTGGAGGAAAGCTGAGGATTGAAATGAATGATGGCTTTGAAGCAAGATTGATTGATGATGAAAATGGTATTGTATATGAAAATATATCATCCAATGGGCATACAGAACTTTTTGCTCCAGCATTTCATAAATACAGGCTTCAAATAATTTATAAAGGTTTTTTAATGAAAGAAGAAAGCATATTCATTCCATCTCGTTTAATGAAATTTAACTTTAATTTATACAATCTGAATGTTGAGGTAAAGGATGCATTGAATCTTCCAGTAGAAGCAAATTTATCTATTTCATTAACAAGCGATGAAATGATTGAAAAAACAGATTTGTACC
>JAGGSX010000173.1 GCA_021158865.1 Thermoplasmata archaeon | reverse complement strand
GGGCAAATCATGAAATTATATGTCATCAGATTATTTTATTTTTTGGAATTATTTTAGTCAGGGTTGTTAATTTAATCAGAATAAATAAAGAAACTGCCATAACTATGCAGATTATGCCCATATATTCAGAAAGCAACAATGTTTATATATCGCATATTATTTATTTCCATGAATGCAAAGCCCATCTGCATTCTTGTTGTGGCAATGTTTTTGATTGGCAACAGTGCTTATGCTGGAAGCTGGAATAAAGATAAAAATTCTGCTGGAATAAATGCTTTTGATAAAAGAGCTAAAAAATTATCATTTTTTGAAATAATAATTCAAATGCTTTTCTTCAAATTCTTGCTTCCATTGAATATGCAGGTAATAAAACCAGAGCCATTGGATGAAGGAGATGTCGTCAAAATATACAATGGCTTTGTATATGCTCAGGCATTCTATCCATATTTTGAGAATGTGACAAAGATAGAGTTGCCAATATCCATAGTTAAAAAGAGTCTTAATTCAAGGTCGGCAGGGAGCATAAAAAGAATAGCAACAGGCAAAGAATCAAGCAAATCAGGATTTGTTAGAGTAACATCTGCTCATCCAATTTCATACAATGAACTTGGAGATTTGGTTGTAATGCTTTGCAATGACAGCAATGGCTTGCCGGGAGATGTTATAGCTGAAAAAAGATTCAGCCCTGAAGAAGTTAAAGCATCAAATGGAAATCTCATCTGGGACATGAAGGATGGATATGCCCTCATAAGAGCAGCAGATGACCCATACTGGCAGAAGCATAACATGCAGCCAAGAAATGAGGAGTATGGCTCAAAGGTTTATTATATAATTGTAACAGCAGATGGAGGAAGCGATACATGGCTTAAAAGAGCATACTACACATGGGAAAAAGGAGGAAGCATGACAGAGAACGCAACAAATGGAAGTGCATTCATGAAGTATCCAGAGAGTAACACATGGACAGAAATTGGAGATTTCACCCTCGCCTTCAACATGCAGGGAGCCCTTGGCTATGAAAAACCAGATGGAGTTGTCAAATACTATGGACTGTTTCTCACTCAACCCGCTTATAAACAATGGACCAAAAAATTTGCATCTCGCTTCCTTGGAGAACATATTATATATGCACCTCCGCGTGAATACAAATATGAATTGGATGAAATCTATGGCACTCTTGAATCAATAGATGCAGAGTCAGATGGAGATGATGTCATCATATTCTATATATGTGGACCTGGAGGGCCTCTTGATGTATTTGGAGTTACAGCAGATGAACTTGTAAAGAGGTTCGACAGAATGGGAGCAGGAGGGATGTGCATGATATTCTCTGGATGCTGGTCAGGAACCTTTGTTGCCTATCCTCCTCTAAGAAAGGAAAACAGGGTTATTATGTCATCAGTTGGATGGCAGGAGGTATCTACTCCTCAGAAATACGATCCAATGCCTTTTGTTTATTTCTTCAATGAGGCATTGAAAAAAGGATACACAACAGCAGAGAGTTGCTTTGCCTATGCAAAGGAGAAAACAGAGGAGGTATCAAAAGATTTTCCATACGGACCTCAACATCATCCACAGATATATGATTCATATCCTGCAGAGAATCCAGATGGAGGAGAACTGACTATAGCAAGATAAAAAATAAAAAAATTTTATCTGTAACTTGACTTTGCCATTTTTCAATCGGCAAAGCCAAGTTTTCTACTATTTTTTAGACAGACTCAATTGCATCGCTACGTTTTTAAATGACAATGCATTATTCTAAAGATGTTGCAAGGAA
>JAGGSX010000195.1 GCA_021158865.1 Thermoplasmata archaeon | reverse complement strand
ACACATTTTGGATTTCCAACAACTTTTGATATAATTGGTGGACTATCATCAACACAATGTGTCTGGTTTGTTTCATTTTCCTTATTTCCCATGTTATCTACACTGAAAAAGATAATGGAATGCTTACCTTCTTCCCCAAAATAAATTGGACTGTAATTTATAGATCTGCTATAATATATATACCATAATTTACTATCCATCAGTGTGATATTATAATTTTCTCCATATTTATCTGTATAATTAATAGGATGCCATATCCCGTCATACCATATGCGATAATATGTGGCATTAACACCGGATATGTTATCTGTGGCATTAAGCCATATAGGGGTATGTGTTGTAATACATAATCCGCTTTTACATTTCGGCTCACCTATTACTTTTAGAGTAATTGGAGGCAAATTATCTGATAAAACCGTTGCAGTATCTTCATCATATACTGGCTTCGATGTATTTTCACAGTATCCTGTTACATTTGCATAGTTTGTATGTATGCCAGCTTGGATTATGCTTGCATTGAAAATTATGGTATATGAGCCACCTATCTCCAGCAGGGGTATATGCCATGAATGCCTATCTCCCCATGTTGAATTTATCAGACCAGATGGAAGCACATCTGTTATGTTTACATCTGCAATAGGATTCGTTCCAGTGTTTATGATCGTTATGTTAAATGTAACATTCTCTCCAACATCTTCGTGGTGGTAATCAACCCATGAAGAACCATTCCATACTGTTTTTGTTAGCATGATGGAAGCATTCTCTCCTTCAATTGTTGCAGTGTCCTCATCATATACCCTGCCTGTGATATTGTATAGAGATGCAGTAACATTTGCAAAATTAATTTCTATTTCGCTATCAGAAACTGTTGCATTAAATTCAATATATATGCTCTCCCCAGAAGGCAATGGCCCTGAATAGAACCATGTATTGCTGTTTCCCCATGTTGAATTTATTAGACCAGATGGAAGCACATCTGTTATGGTTATATTAACCAGTGATGCCTCTCCAGTATTTATGACAGTTATGTTGAATGTCACATTCTCTCCAATATCTTGATGATAGTAGTTAACCCAAGCAGAACCATTCCATACTGTTTTTATTAGTTTAATGGAAGCATTCTTTACTTTTATCGAGCTCATATCATAATCGTTATAATCATTTAAGGCGGTGTGTTCCCCCTTTCTTTCATAACTTTCATTTCCAAATGTGCTATTTACACTGGTCCACTCAACTGTGGCATTATTATCAAGAGTTTCGTTTATTGTTATATTGTTCAACACTTTCACACGATACAAAATGAGCATCGGATTTGAAGAATTGTTTATCAGTGGAATTCTTTCGTAATAGAAAGATAAAAATCTTCCAGCAGAGTTATCGATTGTTGGGGGCATAACGAAAAACATATCAAGAAGCTGTACTTTAGATGGGAGTGTATCATTAATCCATACATTATATGCGTCACTGCTGCTGTTATCATTATGATAAACAAGAATGGTATAATTTACCGCGTCGCCGCCCTCCACCGGCAGCGTTGCATCATTTAATTTTTCTATTGAAAGAGAGGGTTCCTTTATTGTTACCGTGCTGGATGAATTTGAAGCCGTAACGGAGTTGCCATCGAAATCATACCCCAGAAATTCAACAGTATTTCCCTGTATGATGCTTCCATTCTGATTTGCCACAACATTGTTCACTATTGCCCTGAAAATGACTTTTATATCTTTGTTATCGGAATTGTTCACATCACCGAGATACCAAGAGATATTTTGTCCAACTATG
>JAGGSX010000189.1 GCA_021158865.1 Thermoplasmata archaeon | reverse complement strand
TTTTCCATTTGTTACACGTACCGCAGTATTCCTAAGCCAGAATTAGCAGATAATTATTCATCAAAGCAGCTTTGTACATCAAATGGATAAGCCATAATGAAATTTAATTTCCATACCATATACTTTGCTGACTTACAGAAACAAAGAAGCCATTGCCTTGCTCAATAACAAAGTCAGGAGCATTGGGAACATAAACATCAAAATCATTTTTGCTGTTATTCCATTTCAATATGAGATTGCATCCTTGTATGCTGTTATATAAAGAAGATGCTGTATAATTGTTCTCGCAAGCTATTGTAACAAAATTCCATCCATTTGTGAATGTAAAGTTAAATGTTGGAGGAATGAAACTGGTAGTATAAGTGAAGGAATATGCCTGGGGCGCTCCCATATATGGTTGGTTTTCTTTCCTGTGAGACGCATCTTCGGCATGTATATAATATGAAATTTCTGTGCCATTGGGCTGAGGCGGGATGAAACAATAATATGTGTTGTTACCTTCATATTCCATTGGTATATATTTCCAGCTTTTATTGGCTGTTTTCCAGCATACTGTTGCGTTGATTAAATTTTGTTTGCTATATGGTATTATTTGTGCTTCGATTTTAACTCCGCTCGAATTTCCTTCAATTTCTCCATGCAGAGGAATATGCCATATATATAGCATCCCTCTATCTGGTATTCCTTTTGCCCTACAATGGAGTGCATCCGTAGTTAGCCATGAACCTGTAAATCCGAGTATTTCATATCCAGGCATTGCATTCTCATAAGCAGATATGGCATCATCATCCCATTCACTTCCAACAATTGGGATCAATACTTTGTTATTCAATATGAGGGAATTGATATATGGCTCTCCATTTGGAGTATAAACCCTGTAAATTTTATATGGTGTGCCGTAGCAACTTGTTTGATTTGCAAAATAGGATACTGCATCTTCTATCTCATTATATCTCGGGTGTGTTTGCGGGACTTGTATGATCATTATCTTATCTGGAGCAAGAAACTTAGCCCAGCAATCGATATGTTTTATATACTCCCCAAGTGCATCTGGAACAACATGATATTTGGTTATTCCAAGGTAATTTCCAATCGTGTTGTTTATCTCTGCATGGCTCATCGATGGATTTTCATCCCATACAAGGTCAGTTGAAACTGCTATTCCATGCCCATCTGTCATATAGTTCCCTCCAGTATGGACAAGGTTCATAAAATAATAATTGTATCCAAATGCTTGAGCAAAATTATATGGTATTTGATTGTCATGAGGACGTGGTCTGTTATACGTAAAATCTACTACAGAAAGATTTCCATCTCCAGTAAATACAAACCATGGACCATAATCTCGAGTCCAGTAGGTGTCGGTATCTGCTATTAAAAAATCGCAATTGCTGATGTTAATTCCATGAACGGAATACTGATTCAGCACATAATTTCTCTCCTGATTATTTGCCACAATCGTAGTAACTTTTGTATCCTCTGCCATCTCACCAATAATTTCATAGGATATTCCAAAAGGATACCTTATAAGTACTCCTTCCATTGGTTCAAACTCGGCGGGCTGACGCAGATGTGGCAAGGGTAAATCTTTACTGATATGTGCTTCACTCAAATAAAAAGAACCAGAAAAAGAAATGAGAATGACTGAAATAATGGCAAGCATTTTTCGCTTCCAATCCACTTTAATCACCTCCATACCATATACTTTGCTGGCTCACTGAAACAAAGAAGCCATTGCCTTGCTCAATAACAAAGTCAGGAGCATTGGGAACATAAACATCAAAATCATTTTTGCTGTTATTCCATTTCA
>JAGGSX010000125.1 GCA_021158865.1 Thermoplasmata archaeon | reverse complement strand
ATAACAGCAGGAGAAACAGTTGCATTATCATTAATTGGTTATGTAATAACTTTTCTAATTCCTTCATTAATTGGGTTATTCTTTTCATTTAAATTAAAACTTTAGTTGGGAGATTTAATCCATATTTCTCACAACCTCTTCTGCCATTTCAAGCGTTGTTGAATTTCCACCCATATCATAAGTTCTTACTCTTCCATCTTTTATTGTTTTTGCAACAGCATTTTCAATCTTTTCTGCAATTTTTTTCTCTCCAAGCCAATCAACCATCATTTTTACTGATAACAACATGGCTGTTGGATTTACAACATACTTACCAGCATATTTTGGTGCTGAGCCATGCGTTGGTTCAAAAATTGCATATTTGTCGCCAATGTTTCCGCTATAAGCAAAGCCCAAACCACCAACAAGTTGTGCAGCCAAATCAGATATTATATCTCCAAATAAATTGGATGTTACAATGATGTCATATTTCTGCGGGTTCTTGACAAGCCACATAGCCATTGCATCCACATTTGCTTCTTTAAATTCTATACCCAAATTTTCTTTTGCTATCTTTCTTGCTTCTCCAATCATCATTCCAGATGTTTCTCTTATAACATTTGGCTTTTCAACAACGGTAACACTTTTTCTTTTGTATTCTCTGGCGTATTCAAATGCTTTTTTCACAATTCTATGACAACCTTTTTTAGTAAAAATTCTCAGTGATATGGCCATCTCATCTGATGGAACTTCTTTAAATCTACTCATTTTAGGATGTATCTCTATTGCTTTTCTAACTCCATCTGGAACTGGATAAAATTCTACTCCAGAATATAGCCCTTCTGTATTCTCCCTAAATATGATTATATCTATATCATCTCTATAATTCAAGGGGTTTCCTTCATAAGCCTTGCAAGGGCGAACATTTGCATATAAATCAAAAAGTTGTCGCAATTTTACAATTGGGCTGAAATATTCGACAGAGCCCTTTAAATATTCTGGTAGCTCTTTCTGAGCTTCATCTTTTGGCTTTGAAGTTATTGCTCCAAATAAAGCGCAATCCGTTTCTTTCAGCATTTCTATTGTTCTGTCTGGCAATGGATTTCCTTCTTTTTTCCAGAATTCCCACCCCATATCACCATATATATATTCTGCATTCAAATCAATTGCATTCAAAACAATCTGGGCTGCATCCATAACATCTTTCCCTATGCCGTCGCCTGGTAGCATAGCTATTTTGTATTTCATATTCTCCCCTTTACATAATTTATTAATCCGCCAGCTTCTATTATTTTCATCAAAAATTCTGGCAAAGGATCTATTTTAAATTTTTTTTTGTTTGTCGCATCAAAAATTTCTCCATTATTTGCATCTATTTTCAGTTCATCACCATCATTTATTTCATCTGTATATTCGCATTCAACCACAAGTATGCCATTGTTTATTGCATTTCTAAAAAAAATACGTGCAAAAGATTTTGCTATGATGGCGTCTATACCAGCATATTTTAAACATGTGGCAGCCTGCTCACGGGAAGAACCGCATCCAAAATTTTTTCCAGCAACTATTATATTTGCTTTTTTGACCTTCTCCAAAAAATTTGAATCTAAATCTTCCATTGCATGCTTTGCCATCTCCTCGGCATCTATTATATCAAGATATCTACCTGGGTAAATAACGTCTGTATTTATATTATCGCCATATTTTATTGCTTTTCCCATAATAAGCATAAAATTAAATGATAATATTTTTATAAATTTATTGGAAATAGCAAGTGCCAAGGAACCAGCGAAATAAATAAATACGGATAAATCTATTCTATTTAGGTGAATGTAATG
>JAGGSX010000041.1 GCA_021158865.1 Thermoplasmata archaeon | reverse complement strand
TTTTGAAGACATGCTCAAAAAATCTTTTCAGGAGATGCATCGTGTTTTGAAGCCAGATGGAATAGCCGTTATTGTTTATGCTCATAAAACAACAGAAGGTTGGGAAACGGTAATCAATGCATTGCTTGATTCCGGCTTGATTGTTACAGCATCATGGCCTCTTCATACTGAGATGAAGGCTCGTTTGAGAGCGAAGGAATCTGCTGCTCTTGCATCTTCAATATACATTGTAGCAAGAAAAATGAAAAAACAAGGCGTGGGATGGTTCAATGATGTGAAGGAGGAAATAAAGAAATATTTGAATGAGAAGATGGAGAGGTTATGGAAAGAAGGAATAAGTGGAGCTGATTATTTCATCTCCGCTATTGGTTCTGCTATAGAAGTTTTTGGAAAATATGAGAAAGTTATGGATTATGAGGGAAATGTTATCAGAGCTGATAAATTGCTTGAATTTGTTAGAGATGTTGTTGCTGATCATGTATTGAGGCAAATTTTACATGATGGAATAACTGGAGAGATAGCGCCATTAACTAAATTTTATCTGTTATGGAGATGGAGTTATGGCGAGGCAAAAGTTCACTTTGATGATGCTCGCAAGCTTGCCTCAGGTGTGGGAATTGATCTGGAAAAAGAATGGAATAAAGGATTCATTGTGAAGGAAAAGGAGTTCATACGCCTTCTATCTGCTCATGAACGTAACATAGATGAAATAAAAGGAAATGAACTGATAGATGTGTTGCATAAATGCTTGCTTCTATGGAGAGAGGGAAGGAGCGATGAAATAAAGGAATTGTTGCAGGAAAGTGGATGGATAAATGATACATTCTTCAGAGTTGCAAATGCTCTTGCTCAAATTTTGCCGGATGGAAAGGAAAAGCAATTGTTAGAAGGATTTTTAAGAATGAGAGAAAGAATGGAAAAGGAAGGAAAGATGGCAAGACTGGATGATTTTGGGGTGGAATGAATGGAGATAACAGGCAATGAAACCATTGGCATTATTCCGCTATTTCTATCAAATTGTTACCATTTTCTTTTATATATATCTTAAATTCTTTTTCATCACCCTTACCATTCTCACAGCACACTTTTATTTTGACCTTATAAGTTCCACAAGATAAACGAGCTTGAGGAACATCTTGATTATTAATAATTACATTTCTCAAAGCAATTGGTATTGCCATCCATGACCCTATAACCCGATTTTTTGATGTTTTATCCCCAATACCAGAAGCAGAAATGGGTTGCCCTGAAGTATAAGTATTCATAGCATTTGAAGAAGCATAATAATCATTTATATTTCCTTCGCTGCTAATCAGTGGAGATGAAAAAAACACATCCAACCGTCTTGTTTCATCGCTTCCAATTTCTACTGGTTCTGGTTCATCAGTTTTATAACTATAATCTTTATCTGCCCAATGAAGTTTGTTAACTTTCTCCAAACCCTCCAAATTAGTTGGTGCAAGAATCTCATATTGTGCTATACACCTTTTAGCTGTTCTTTTTCCGACATTACGGATTATTAAACAGTGAAAACGGATTATTCTTCCCCCAATGCCCACCAATTTACCATTCCATTCCTCAAGATATTCTATTTTTAATCGTGGTCTTTTAAACCAATCTAATATTCAGACTTTTCCAGAATTATCTGTTAAAAAGTTATGAAAATATTTATTATATGGAGTAACATACATTTATGCAAGTAAATATAACAAAATGGTTGTCAAGAGATAAGAAAGTAGATGAAATATTTAAACAAGGATATAAGGAATACAATAAGCAGAGAACCTTTGGGAGAAAAATAAAATACAAGGATTGGAAAAGAAGATTTCTGGTA
>JAGGSX010000070.1 GCA_021158865.1 Thermoplasmata archaeon | reverse complement strand
TTGGTTAAAAGAAAAAGTTTAATGGATTAATTAAACGAATTGATAAAAAAATATTTCAATATCGAAGGAGATGTAAATGCAGGCATAGAATTTTTTGTAGAAAACATAGGAAAAATATATATGAAAAAAAGCAGAAATAATCTTATTGTAGACATAATTCCTCCAGAAAAAATTGTTAATGACTACAGCATAATAAAAAAATGGAATAATTTTTTATTTGAAGCAACTGGCAGGACAGCAAAAGAAAGAAAAAAAATGATGGATAAGGAAATAAAAAAATGAGGATAATAATATTAAGTATTGTAGTAATACTGTTATGGGGGATGTGGGCTTTTTTCTTTAAAGTAGGAGTGAGCAGCATAGGAATAAAAGAAGCTTTGGTATGGAATAATATTGTTGCTATAATGATAAGTATTGTAGTAATTTCGTATTTAATTAGAGATATCGAATTGGAAGCATCAAAAGGAGCTTTTTATGTTACAATCGCAACAATATTTGGAATAACTGGCTCAATAATATGGTATTTTGGTCTTGAAAAATATAAAGCAAGTATAATTGTTCCATTTACAGCATTATATCCATTAATTACTGTCACGTTAAGTATAATATTTCTTAGAGAAAAAATATCCATTCAAAATTTAATTGGTATTTTTCTCGCGGTTGCTGCTGGCATATTGCTTTCCATATAAAAAATAGAGGGGAAAGATTGTTTATAGTTGCGAGTCTACTGCTGGTGGCATACTCCAATCGGCTGGACTGTATATAAGCAAAGCTGGGTCACCATATAGTATTTCATCTCCATCTAATTGTAGACTGCTATGCCCATATACACTTGTTGGATCCATTGATGTAAAATCTCTTTCAATGAGCCAATAAACTTCACTCATTGCTTCTCCAATTGGTTTTCCTTCTTGCAATGCTTTTTCAAATACAAATGTATCCAGAATTTCTACTGGTGGAGACAAGCCAGTATTTGCATTTCCATACCATGCAACTGCGCCATGTTCAAGATATATCAAAGGACCAAAATGAGCTCCTGTTGTGCATGACATCCATGCAACAAACTGGCTATGCAAGTTTTGCCATAACTGGTCGCACCACTTGAAATGCACTATATCATATTGATGGGGTGGTTCAACATCATACCATGTAAATCCTGGTGTTCTTGGAGTTCTTGATTGCCAGTATTCATATCCATGCCATCCATCCATGCCAATTCCAGCCCATATTGGATGTTCAGCAACACCTGAGCCACCTGTTCCATGGCCAGAGTAGTAATATATAGAAGCTCCTCTATTCTGATCTACAAGAAGATTGTCCCATGCGCAATGACCACGATATTGTCTTCCATGTTCAGTTGCAAACATTTTGTATGACCTTGCAGTATATTGATAATATGTTTTTCCATTATTCAATCCCCAATTTGAACCATCTGCAAAGTTCAACAGGGTTGAAGTAGTATAGTTCCTGTATGGATTTCCAAATATTATTGCTGGATACAATACACTTCTTTCAATATATGATGCCATCTCAGCAGGAGTTTCTCCTACAAATTGTCCTGCTGAAGATTCGTTTCCTATCAAAGCATGATGTAACATAAATCTTATGTCACTTTTAGGCGCAACAAATCCATACATCTCTCTTCCCTGCTCATTTAATCCAAGGCTGTCAACATAGCTATAAACTTCCTTAACAATTCCTCCAAGCCATCTCAATTCCTCATCATATCCTAAAGGTGGAATCTCTCCATTCTTTATGTAGTCCATTATTGGCTTGCTTGCCATTGAAAGATGACCTATAGAACGGCATCCATGGTAATAATCCCCGAGATAGAATGCAAATTGATGAGCCAAATCAGCCCAGTGATATGCTTTCCCCATTTCTCCAACACGCAGCACTGGCGAACCA
>JAGGSX010000182.1 GCA_021158865.1 Thermoplasmata archaeon | reverse complement strand
TACAGAAATGAAGTAGCCTGTTCCATTTTCAATTGCAAAGTTATTCGGTGAGCCAGGAACATAAACATCAAAGTCATTTTTGCTGTTATTCCATTTCAATATGAGATTGCATCCTTGTATGCTGTTATATAAAGAAGATGCTGTATAATTGTTCTCGCAAGCTATTGTAACAAAATTCCATCCTGAATGAAAGCCAATATGGATATATTCAACTCCTATCTCAAATTGATATACGTTACTTGAATTTGAATTCCCATTGATATCCAGTGCATATATAAAAAATGAATATATACCAGGCATATTGTATGTAGAATTATAATAATATACATTTCCAGATTTTAACATTGTAGTATTTATGTAACTCCCATCTGGGAATGTGATATTTATCTTAACTTCTCGCAGTCCTACCGAGCTAAAAATCTTGCATGATATATTAACATATTTTCCAATCCCAGTGGAAGAATATGATATATTATTTATCTCGGGCACACTTGCTTTAATCACGCTTATATTTGTGATATATGGAAAATGATTATAAGCGGTTACAACCAATGTCAAATTTCCATAAGTTATCGGGCTAAAATGCAGAGTGACATTTCCATTTTCATCTGTATAGCCAGATGCAATCAAATTACCATTTCTCGATATAGCACATAAAGCATCTTTTATTCCAAAAACATTCACACTAAAGCTATTTGCGCCTTCCGTTATAGTTGAATTATGGATAACTGTAATATTTGAGGGTGTATTTGTTCTAACCTCTAAAGATGGGTCTCCAAAAAGAACCCATGTATCTGTCATGTCATATCCATCTGACCCATAATCATCATTCATCTGCATGCATCCATTATAGGAAAGCCCTCCAATGGTTCGCTTTATATTATCTGGATATGTCTCTACGAGTATATCCACCATTTCATCCTGTGCATCCATTGGAGGATCCCAATACTGGTCTCGAGAAGACATAAATGCTGCTATTGCCCCAGTCGGCTCGCCGTTATGCGTTGCTCTCATCCATGCTTCGGCAAAGCATTCATAATAGCTATCAAATTTTCCATTGTAACATGCCACCGACCATATAAATGGAAGCATGTTGCCATTTGTCAAAGAATGGACATCATTTACATCAAATCCACTTGTGCCCCATGAATTCCATGAGCCGTGTCCGCAGTAGTTTATTATACTCCTCCCCTCATTCAATGCATTAGCAATCACGCTGGAGCTTGGGTTTCCGTCGGCGTCGCCGCCGCCGTGCGAGCCATCATAAAATTCATCGACGTATGTATAACAATATCCGAGTAAATCACCCCTTATATTCCTCATATGCTGCCAGTCATATTCTCCATCATCTCCTGGTCCCTGATTTGAAGCTATGCCAACGCCCTTATGATACCATTCTTCCTGCTGTGGGTATTTTTCATAATATATTGTTCTATTAACTTGCGTTTCCACCTGACTGATGTTCTGAGCAGAAAACCTTCCAACAAACAAATCTGGATAATGGTCATTTCCAACAATATATGAATAACTTGTATCAGAAGCACCGCCGCCAGAGTAAAGAGTTGGAATTTGCTGAACATCACCAACAAGGAGAACAAAAGTTAAGCCATGCGTGTTATAATAATTCACAATGTAATTTTTTATATCATTTGCACTGCTTCCGATAGATGAAAAGTTAACAATTTCAGTTTGCACTCCTTTCATATTCTTCCATCTAACAAAAGGTTTCATTGCATAATAGAAATTATCGTAGCATACTACAAGCATGTTTCCATGCTCTCCTACTGGAGTGTATTTATTTTTATCAAAATTTATAAAATGTTCTTTATATATCCTTCCGAATTCCATATCTATTGAAATTGGTTTTTTTCTATTATAAACATTTTTGCCACCATATCCAACAGGATATAC
>JAGGSX010000186.1 GCA_021158865.1 Thermoplasmata archaeon | reverse complement strand
TATATTACGAGTTTCTGAAAAATATGTTTCAATCCCTTATAGGTAGGCTAAAAACCTAACAAGCCTTTCATTTTTTGCTCTGTTATATGGGTTTCAATCCCTTATAGGTAGGCTAAAAACTATTAAGCGAACTTGAAATAAAAGAAAAACTTATTTGTTTCAATCCCTTATAGGTAGGCTAAAAACTTCTCTCCTTTTTAAATAAATTGTAAATTTCTATGAAGTTTCAATCCCTTATAGGTAGGCTAAAAACCTTGTGCCCCTTACATGCGACCTATGCCCATAACGAGGTTTCAATCCCTTATAGGTAGGCTAAAAACAAGATGACATTGCAGATAGGTTCGCAGACATGCTAGAGTTTCAATCCCTTATAGGTAGGCTAAAAACATTTTATTGATATTGTTAGGAGGTTTTGATGGCAGAGAGTTTCAATCCCTTATAGGTAGGCTAAAAACTTAATTACTAATTCATCATCTCCAGATTCACTTGCGTTTCAATCCCTTATAGGTAGGCTAAAAACAGCTTTTCTTCCTTAACTTCAATTGAGCGATCAATTGTTTCAATCCCTTATAGGTAGGCTAAAAACTTAGCCTCAACAATCCCTGTAATAAGGGCTTCGGCGTTTCAATCCCTTATAGGTAGGCTAAAAACGAGAAAAAAAAGCTAGAAAAGGCTAAAACAGAAAAATGTTTCAATCCCTTATAGGTAGGCTAAAAACCTGGTAAACGGCTGGTTTTTTCTTGCTTTGTTTCTTGTTTCAATCCCTTATAGGTAGGCTAAAAACTTGGTTCTACAAGGCCACTAATAGTTAGAATTCCTTGTTTCAATCCCTTATAGGTAGGCTAAAAACTTCTTCCATACTAAAAAAGCGTTTTGTGCTTCAATGTTTCAATCCCTTATAGGTAGGCTAAAAACTACTAAAGAAAGGGGGGAAATAAAATGCTAGAAGAAAGTTTCAATCCCTTATAGGTAGGCTAAAAACTTAAATGTCAATGAGTGCAAAAGCGAATACGGATTGTTTCAATCCCTTATAGGTAGGCTAAAAACCTTTCTCAACCTCATCCCTTTCTGTTCCCTCAGATAGTTTCAATCCCTTATAGGTAGGCTAAAAACAAAAGTTTCAAAGTTTCTATCTCCTCCCATAATACCTGTTTCAATCCCTTATAGGTAGGCTAAAAACTATGTTTATATGGTGAATGTATTTGGCCTGTTACAGGTTTCAATCCCTTATAGGTAGGCTAAAAACCAAGACGATTTAATTTATCCAAACCTCATTACCTCAGTTTCAATCCCTTATAGGTAGGCTAAAAACCAGAAAGCGCTAGATTTTTACCGTTCCATATTTACTAGTTTCAATCCCTTATAGGTAGGCTAAAAACAAATAAACCTATCCAATGAACAAAAGCCGCACCATTGTTTCAATCCCTTATAGGTAGGCTAAAAACTTCGCTATTTTATCCTTCAGCATCATTTAATCCTCGTTTCAATCCCTTATAGGTAGGCTAAAAACTTGGCCCAAATTGGAGTTCTATTCCTGCTTATGATTGTTTCAATCCCTTATAGGTAGGCTAAAAACGGATATTTATACAGGATAGGCTTCCAAACTTTGCTCAGTTTCAATCCCTTATAGGTAGGCTAAAAACTTGCATAGGTAGCACTTTTAGTCGCTGCTAAATATTGTTTCAATCCCTTATAGGTAGGCTAAAAACGCCGAGGATGTTAAGGATGGTGCAATAGAGGTATATTGGTTTCAATCCCTTATAGGTAGGCTAAAAACTCCTCTTACAACACCTGAAGTTATGGAATGGATTAAGTTTCAATCCCTTATAGGTAGGCTAAAAACCAGTAATCCTTGCTTTACCCCTTCCTGCACATTCCTGTTTCAATCCCTTATAGGTAGGCTAAAAACTTT
>JAGGSX010000137.1 GCA_021158865.1 Thermoplasmata archaeon | reverse complement strand
CAATGTTACATTAACTGTAAAAGATGATGATGGAGCAACAAATTCAACAACAAAAGAAATAATAATACTTACATATCAATATAAACTAACAACTTATGTCAATCCATCTAAAGCAGGAAGTATATATCCTCCAGATGGAACATACGAGTATGGAACAGTTGTTAAAATTACTGCTTATGCAAATGCTGGTTATAGCTTTGATCATTGGTCTGGAGATGCAAATGGAACAAATTCATCAATAAACATTATAATGAATTCAAATAAGAATATAACTGCAAATTTTGTTGCTTTGCATCCGCCGAGTAATCCAATTAATTTACAAGCTACAGCAGGAGATGGATATATTAATTTAAATTGGCAGGCTCCAGAAAATAATGGAGGGGCAAAAATAACCAAGTATAAAATATATCGGGGAACAGTATCTGATGGAGAGATTTACTTAGATGATAGCTCATCATTGACATATCACGATGCAAGTGTGACAAATGGCATAACCTATTATTATTATGTAACTGCAATAAATTCTGCTGGTGAGAGCAATCATAGCAATGAGGTTCATGCCATGCCTTATGAAATGCCGGTGCCGCCGCCCACAAATCAACCTCCAAGCATTGAAATAACATATCCATTGAATAATGCAATAGTGAGTGGAACAATAGCAATAAAAGGAATTTCCAATGATGATAAGCAAGTCGTAAAAGTTGAAATAAAAATAGATAAGGGGACATGGATGCAAGCAACAGGAACAAATTCATGGAGCTATAAGTGGGATACAAAAAATGTTTCAAATGGAAATCATATTATAAAAGCTCGTAGTTATGATGGTTCATTGTATAGCAATGTTGCTTTCATTAGCATCAATATCTTTAACAATCATAAACCATGCATTTTAATAGTAAATCCAGTAAATGGAAGCGTTGTTAATGGGAGTATAAAAATAATGGGAGTTGCTTGGGATGAAGATGGAAATGATACTATAACAAAAGTAGAAATAAGAATAGATAATAACGCCTGGCATGTTGCCAATGGAACAAATTCATGGAATTATAGCATTGATACCAGAGAATTGAAAAATGGAAAGCATGTTGTTGAGTCGAGAAGTTATGATGGTTCATTGTATAGCAATGTTGCAAGTATTGATATGGATGTAGAGAACATAAACAATGAAGAACATGTTAATTTGCTATTGATAGTTGTTATTGTCATTATTGCCATATTAATTATAGCAGGCGTTTTAATAAAAAGAAAATTTATTTAATATGGAGTGGTTATATAAACATGAATAATAAAGGACAGGTTGGGGTTATCGTTACAATTCTGATTATTTCCATACTGGTGGCAGTTCTTATAATTGTGCAGACATATTATGTTCCAAAATGGATGAAGGATAGGGAAGCAGAGCACATGGATGATGTAATGAATCAGTTTGCAAGATTGAAGTATTCCATAGATTTGCAGGCAATGGAAAGAATTTCCTCCCCTTTGATAACTTCCATTACTCTTGGAAGTAAAGAATTGCCATATTTTGTTTCTTCTCGTGCCTTTGGTTCTCTGAATATTCTTTCACAAGAGACGAGTAATTTTGGCATAACAATAACAGGGCACGGCAGGGAAAAGGAGCAATTTTTTGATGATGACAATGATAACATTAGTTATGTATCTTCTCTTTCTATTCTAAAATTAAAAATCGAAAATCTTACAGAAGGAGATATTTATAACATTTCTTCTTCATATTTCAAAATTTCAGCAAGAGTAGAACAATATAGAAATTTCCTTCAAGTGAGATTAAAGGTATTGAGTTATATAAATGGCAATATCACTGTCTTCAATGATTCCGTAACAAATGGAAATACTACTGAATTAATAGGTATAAATTTATGTGAACGTGTAGATGTATTTTGCCATAGATGCCGGTA
>JAGGSX010000130.1 GCA_021158865.1 Thermoplasmata archaeon | reverse complement strand
AAAATCAAATACAGGACTGATTAAACAATCCCATCCCATGTTATTATCATAGAAACCATTGTTTTCATCAAAGCATCCCATTGACCACTGTCCACTGTGGGCATCTACAGAAGTTCTATGCCATAGGTCAGAACCGTAAAATCCGATATGCTCCCACCCAGATGCACCACTTTCGAAATCTTCTGAATATATTACTTCCGGCTTTAGATTTGTGATTGTCATTTCAACTGGAACATTGTCCTCCTCATAAGTTCCAAAGTTCTCAATTGTAGCATTTACAACTATTGGCTTCAAACCAGATAAGCCAGGAAGTTGTTGATAAGTTGGCTCTACGGTCAAATCAGTTACACCCACATCATGCAAATCATCTACATAAATCGGTGCTTTCAGCAAATCATCTGATGAATCATCATCAACATTCTTGAATTCAACCATATACCAGTATATTGTCCTATGATGCTTCTCTCCTTGTAGTTCTAAAGATGGATAATTGAATTTTATGTGTTTTGATTCTCCAGCCGTCAGGTTAACCTGTATTCCACTCTGCCATATAACTTCTCCCTGATGTATCAATCCTATTTTCTTGACGTTGTCTATATACCATCCCTCATTTTCTATAATACAATCAGAATGCCATACCCATCTAAAGAACATATTTTGTGTTAAGTTTAATCCATTATCTCTTAAATCGGCTTTAGCCATTAACCACTCGTTTGATGACAGCTCTGAATTCCAATCATAAAATTCATCCTGCATTGAATAGAACAGGTCAACTTTTCCACTCGGGAACATTAATGGATTTGCTCTTACTGGCACTGCACCCAATTCTGGGTCAATTCTATAAATTGTGAAATCTAATGTTGTCCAGTTAACGCCATCATCACTTCCCTGCACATAACCATAGTCATATATCTTATAGTCACCATAATCTCCTTCTACCCAGAACATGAATTGCAAATAGCCTTCATCATACTGGCTCATATCATTCGGCTTTCTCGTCTGCAATATGTTATCCTGACATGGCATGTATTCCTTATATCTCGTGCATTTCATTGAATAATTTCCATCATAAACCCTCTGAGTTGATATATTCCAGCTATCACAGCATTCTCCACCCATATTTATCGTCTTAAAATCTCCAAGAACATTGTCTTCAAATCCGCTCTGGAATTCAACCTCACTCACTTCCTTCCATATCGTTGCAAAGAATGCGGCTTTCTTTCCAGCCCAATTGCTATCATTCATTCCCTGTGGTTTTGGATAAACCCAGCTTACATTACCCTTGTTTACAACTTCAACATCTGGAATATGCATTCCAGGACTGAATCTATTGCACTCATAAATGCTCTTTCCATCCAATGTTAAATCCACAACGGCAACATCATTTCCATGTAACTCACCGCCGCCACCGCCGCCACCGCCGGTTGGCGTTCCAGTTATTTCAATATCATCGAGCATATTTATAGCTATTAGGGTGCTACTAGCATCATTATAAATATGCCATGCAATGTAAATATTGCTTGGGTCCAGTCCAAGGTTCGTTATATTTTCTGATACGTCAACATGAACTTGATATTCATTCCAGCACCATCCATAACCTGCTGGTCCACCAGTTCCTTCCTGTATTGTAAGCACATCTAAGACCGGATACCAGTTTACTCCATCATCAGATATTTCTACGTTATAATGGTCTCCATTACCCGGTCCATCTAGCCAGTCCCATACTCCATAGAATGTCAGAACCACATCTTCATAATTTTGCAAATCCAAAGCCGGTGTTTTTATCCATTCATTTTGTGTTGTATCTCCACAGCTTCCATCACTCCACCACAATCCAGCACAATAATCTCCGCTGTGCGGCAATGGATACGCACTTGCATCAAATTGATACCAGTAGTGTGTTAGTTCTGGATATCCAGATTGACTGCATGTGCACATTCCATC
>JAGGSX010000047.1 GCA_021158865.1 Thermoplasmata archaeon | reverse complement strand
CTTTTATAATCCTTCCGTAAAAACCCTTATCTTTAATTTCAAATTTATCTTCATACTTTAACCTAACTCGTCATTGAGGGTTCCACATTGAAAAATTCCACATTTTTGTTTAACTTAAGTTAGTGTTAAGGTCATTAAAGATAAAAGAGATAGCCATTATAGACTTGCCCCGTTAAGTATGTATGTGCTGGCGAGTAATTCTTGCCCTGTGTAGTAAGTTTCACTACTACACAGGGTGAAGCTGCCTTTTGTTGTACTTTGTTTTATATAGGCATCCTGCTAGCTTGTAATTACTTTACGGGGTAGACTTGATGTTGAATTTTGCCCTGGGCTAAATATAATTACAGGTGAGACTGGGGCAGATAAGTCAATTATCATAAATGCGGTAAGGCTTCTTTCAGGTGAGAGGGCATCAAAAGAGCACATACGACACGGAGAAGAAAAGGCACATGTTGAGGCAGAGTTTATTAGAGAGCTTAAAAGGCCACTTAAACCAGCAGAGGAGCATCCGAGGGAGATGGTAGAATTGAAAGACTTAAGGTTAAATGTATAGTAGAGATTTTTTGAGGATTATGGTAGTATAATTGTCATTATACGCTAATATTATGAGAGGATTAGATAAATGGAGCCTATTCCAAGTTCGTTCAGCGCAATCTATGCACTTTTAATCCTGCTACCAGGATTTGTAACTTTATTTGTTGAAACCTCTATATCTTATCAACGGCAGACTAGTGGGACATTTTTCATTGCAAAAGCTTTAGTCTATAGTTTTATAAACTACTCGCTCTTTTCTGTTACAGGTCTTTCACTAATCTCTTGGACGATAAGCGATATTTCACATCAGGCACGGAGGATAATCATTAATCCTATTTGGTTTGATGCCTTTGTTATGTTATTCATCTCTGTTGTTATAGGTTTGGGAATAGGACTTTTTAAGAATAAAGATTGGCATATGAGGTTTGCCCGAAGAGTGGGATTAACAAGAAGAACTTCAAGGGCTTCTATCTGGCTGGACATATTTCATGACAAGTATTCGAAGAAAAATGAGAGAGAAATAAAAAATAGGGAAAACATATATGGTGCTTATGTCATTGTCTTTCTTAAAGATGGTCGTCGAGTTTATGGCTGGCCTGAATATTTCTCAGATGATTATAATGACGGCCCCGTTCTGTTCCTTACAAATGCTGCATGGATTTCTGATGATGGAAATGAAGTTGAAATACCCTACCCAGGTATTTTAATAAATGGTTCACAGATCGAGTTAATTCAGTTTTACATGGCTGAGGATATGAAAGGAGGGACGAATGAGCAATAACAAAAAGAAAACGGTAAAAAGACCCTTAAAAGAAGGGTACAATCCACCCCCTAGTCAGCCACGTCCTAAACCACCGCCCCCTCCACCACCGCCAAAGAAAAAGGATCATAAACCCTAAGCCAGCACTGCGTCTGTTACTTGATAAAAGGCAAATCAGAGTCGAGTGGCGCTATCCCGTGACAAAGTTTTAGATATCCTATTACAGAAATGTTGATTCCCTATTACTCCTCTCTCCTGTGTCATTTGCCTTATTGTTGACCATTCCTTATCTGGAATAGATTCTTTTATCCATTTCTGGTAAGCCTCTTGCCTTTCAAACTACACTACTTTTATATCTTCCCTCCCAAAGGGTGCTTGTTCTCTTATAAGTAGAATTGTTTCATTGAAACTTATAAATACGTATGACTTTATAAAATGCCTTTTTCATCCTTTTATAATTTAGAGGCCTTTCGAGGTATTGAAATATTATGTTGTATGTGTACCTCTCTTCCCTCCTTATTTTCCTTTCCATAACTGAGCATCCGCTGTCCGTTCATCGTTGAAAAATACCACATTTTAGTTTAACTTAAGTCAGTGTTAAAGTCATTCAAAATAAAAGACATAGCCATTATAGATGAGCTTGATATAAAGTTTTGCCCTCACCTAAACATAATCACAGGTGAGA
>JAGGSX010000154.1 GCA_021158865.1 Thermoplasmata archaeon | reverse complement strand
ATATGCAATTGCCACCTCACCTATAGGCACATCCAACAATGGAAACATAACAATAACATACAATTTTACTGGCTTACCTGACTATATCTCAATATATTATTCAAATGATGGTAACAAAACATGGGAACTTGCTGGAAATGACAGCAGTGTTGATGGAAAATTCAATTTTACATTGCCATCGAATGGCATATATGGTTTCATTGCTGTCGCAGTTGGAGAAGGAAGCAATGAAAGCGAGCCATTGCCCTATGAAGAAGCGGAGGCATATCCCTATATATTTGATTCCTCCCCACCAGTTGTCAACATAACGATGCCAAAAGATGATGAGTATGTGAAAGATGTTGTTGAAATAAGGTGGAATGCATCCGACAACATGGATAATAACCTTAATTATACCATGCAATACAGTAGCGATGCTGTTCACTGGGGAGCAAAAATACCGATATATGGCGGCAGTTATACATGGAATATGCCGAATTTTGCAGATGGAAGCATTGTTTACATAAAGGTGAATGCAGTTGATGATGCATCCAATAATGGATATGATATTGTTAGAGTAATAGTTGATAAAGCCCCGCCATTTACATATTATAATACTTCTCCTTCCTCACCAGATGGCAATAATGGATGGTATGTGAGCAACGTTGTTATAACATTAAATGCCATTGACAATGGCTCTGGCATTAACGTTACATATTATCGTATTGATGGCAATCAATGGCATCTATATAATAAAACAATTTCAATAACAGAAGATGGAATCCATATTGTAGAATATTACAGCATTGATAATCTTGGGAATGAAGAAAGCATAAAAAACATAACAATAAAAATAGATAAGACAATGCCAGAAATAATAATGGAGAAAGTTCCACAACATATAACGGATTCAGCCAATATAACTTTTGAATGGAGAGGAAATGATATGAGCGAAATTTATTATTCATATTGCCTCATTAATTATTCCTCGTGGAGTAATTGGAATCACACTACAAATATATCTTTCCATGTTGGAGAAGGAAACTATACATTTGTGGTTAAGGCAAAAGATATGGCAGGAAATATCGCATCCTTATCCTATAAATTCACTGTTAATTTTTCTATCATTTCCACGGAAATTCATATAAATCCAATGTATATGGTCTGGGCATCATTGAACTCAACAATAAATCTCACTACAAATATTGGAAACATTACATATTATAGAATATGGCACTATGGCTGGCATCCTGCGCCAGGCGGCGGCGACGGCATCGGCGGCAATTTTTATATCTATGGCAGCAATTTCTCTTTATCCAGCTTTGAGTGGGCTGAAGAAGGCAAATATTATATTGAATTTTATAGCGTGGCAGATGGAAATACAGAAAATGTGAAAAATGTTACTTTTATGGTTGATGCATCTCCTCCCTATATAATTATAAAAACGAACGATACGTTAACATCTCACGAGAGTGTTAAAATAAATATAACATCATACGATAATGAGAGTGGGCTGAAAATTATTGAAATGTATTATTCATTTTCAACAAATAAAACATTTAATAGCTGGGTATTCTGCGGAGATGTTAGCAAAAACATTACGTTTAATTTCACAAGCATTGGTTTTTATTCTCTTCTTTTCAAAGCCATGGATTTTGTTGGCAACAGTAGAGTGGATAATGTTACAATAAAATTTTATACACCAGATCTGAATAACGATGGTAGAGTAAATGTTCTCGATTTAGTCGCGATGATAAAAAAATGGTATACGAACAATTATTACTATGACTTAAATGGAGATGGAATAGTGAATGCAAAAGATCTTTTACTCCTTTTATTACACTGGACATAGGATGAAAATATTTCAGGAGGGATATGAGAGAATACAAGCAAAAATTTTTGGAGGAAGAAATTCTTTTCTACTTGAATTTGCCAGTTAGCCGCCTAAAAAGAGATATTGGCAAAGTCAATATCCCATTATGAATAACAAAACATATCCATTAGGCGGCATAGTAATAATAGACGAAGCAGAAAAAGAATCGCCCGTCTTCAAAAATATTCAAAGGCATAGAAGGAAATATGAAAAATTTTATTCCATTGGTAAAGGTT
>JAGGSX010000107.1 GCA_021158865.1 Thermoplasmata archaeon | reverse complement strand
AGTCTGGCTTGAGAAGATGTAGATTATAAAACTTAAATATGCATTTCCTTTTAATTTAACATGCAGGGGTAGCCGAGCCAGGCAAAGGCGCAAGGTTCAGGGCCTTGTGGTGAAGACCTCCGTGGGTTCAAATCCCATCCCCTGCATAAATTTTTATAAGGTATTTATTTTATCTCTATGGAACTTGATATTGATAAAGGAATAATTTTTTCTGTTGAAAATGTCAAGGAAGCAATAACAGCAGAAGAATTCGCAAATGCAATCTTAATTGAAAAATTTGACCTTGAATTTATAGGAGAAGTTATGGAAGTGATATCAAAGCCCATTATCGCAAGTTGTAGAAGAGGGCATTTCATTGAAGCAAAAATTTTAGAAAAAATGAATGTCTCAGCTATTGATGAAAGCATTGAAAGCAATATAGGATATATAAATAAAAAAGATTTCTCTATTCCATTTATATGTATGGCAGAAAGCAATGAAGAAGCAAATAAAAGAATTGGTGAGGGGGCAAAATTTATTAGAACCCCATGGGGGGAGATAGGAGATGTGGCAGGAATAATAAATGAAATTAAAGATGGCATTGCATCTCTAAAAATTGCTTCTCCATCGGATATTGCAATGCTGTTCCAATCTGGAGTGAAAGCTATCATTATATCATCTCATGTATTCCGTTCTCCAAATCCACCAAAATTATTGAAAGCATTGAAAGAATCAGCAACTTATTACAATGACATAGAAAAAATATTTCAGATATCCAAAAAACTTGGAAACATAATCCCAAAAATTTGAAGATAAATGAATGCCATAATCATTTCTTGGAAACAAATTCATTTCCTTTTATGTAAAAGCGTAATGGAATTGGTAAATCTTCTTTAACCCCTATTCTATGGCTTTCGATAATTTCCCCACTAAAATTTCCTTTTTCTATAAAGATGGGTGATTTTCTGTTATAAACTTTAATGTTATTGTGCCTTTTATCTATACCAAAAGCTTTTGTAAATTTTCCTGGACCAGAAGTTAAATTTTTTATTTTTTCAATACCCCTATTCTTCTTCATAATTTCAATTCCATAAATTGGTTCAACAGCTCTAACCAAAACACCAGAAGGCTTACCTTTTGGCATTGTTATTATATTAAATAACCAATTTCCATGAACCATATAAATGAATGTTATGCCCGCTGGCATCCACATTATTTTCGCTCCTTTTCTTGCTCTCGATGCTGGATCGCTCAGTCCATAATATGCTTCTGTTTCAACAATCATCCCTTTTAAAGTATAATCATCCTTTTTTACAATAATGCTTCCAAGAAGCTGTTTTGCAACCATATCTGGCTCTCTATTATAAAATGACTTTGGGAGAATCATTTCAATCAATTTTTAAGCTCGGGTCTCCGAGCAACAACCATTCCTGAACCACCTTGCAGTCTATGTTATATTTCATTGGATTGAATTCGGATATATATCCCGCTAAAGTTGAAGAATGGATTTCGCCAAGTCTACTACCATTTCCATAATTTTTGAAGAAATTTATCTCCAGCCATCCATCTAAAACTTCCAAGTAATCAGGTATGCTGTTGTTGTTATTATCTTCATCACCATGGTAACCCAGCGCAGTATTCCCAATTGTTGCTATAGCCCCTCCATTGATTTTGCGAGTGAGCCACCAGCCCCAGCATTCTGGTGCATCTTCTCCTTTATATCTCGCCTCCTTATCCAAATTTGTAATGCTTACATTGAATTGGCTGTTATGACATCCACCAACGACAACTACAGGTAACTTTTCTCCATTTTTTAGAAAAGGCATATCAAATATTGTTAAGCCTTTCTGCCAGTGATTGAAATCATTTGGTTTATGGGTTGACCAAACCATTGGATTTCCATGGCCACAGAAATAGGCAAATCCTGCTCCACTATCTATTGCTCTCACTATTGTTTTTGCATTTAAATCCACTTGAGAAGCCCATACTTTTACATCTTCAAATCCTTTTTTCTCCATATATTTATATGCTTCCCACGTAGCAAGCTCCCCTTCAATATAACCATGGCTGTCATTATATGAATCCCCACCAATCAAAATCATTTTTTTGAACCATGATTGCTCATAGGCATTGCTATTTTCATATTCAATTATTTTATT
>JAGGSX010000102.1 GCA_021158865.1 Thermoplasmata archaeon | reverse complement strand
CATTACATAAACATAACTGCAATGGATGATTTAGGAAATGTTGCATATCATAATCAGACAGTTTATGTTGACAACAGCCCACCAGATATAAGCAAGGAATATGGAAAGCCATATTATAATGATGGAACAAATGAATGGATTACAAGCTTAACACCCATCTATATAAATGCAACAGATGCTGGCTTATGTCCTGTTGGTTCAGTTCATGTTAATGTATCAGTGTATTCATTTAAAACTGGAATAACGACATATTATGAAACAAGTGTTACAAATGAGACTGCTTCCCTGTTAATTTATCTACCAGAAGAATGCAAACATTACATAAACATAACTGCAATGGATGATTTAGGAAATGTTGCATATCATAATCAGACAGTTTATGTTGACAACAGCCCACCAGAAATAGATTATACAATAAATCCCTCTTTACCAAATGGAGATAACGGATGGTATGTGACCAATGTAGTGGTAACGTTAAGTGCAATAGATAATGGAAGTAGTATAGGAGAATTCATGTACAGAATAAATAATGGGGCATGGAAGAATTATAATAATAGCTTTAGCCTTACTGAAGACGGAACCTATAAGATAAAATTCTATGCAAGAGATAACACAGGAAATAATGCTTCCAACAACATTACAATAAAAATAGATAAAACACCACCAAGCTCCGCTCATACTCTTGATGGAAAATATTCAGAAGGAAAGTATACAAGTGATGTTACCGTGAGGATTCATGCATCAGATACTTCATCGGGATCGGGAGTTAAGGAAATTCACTACAGGCTGGATGGCGGCGGCTGGCAGATATTCAGCGGTTCATTGGGAAGCGATGTTGTAAGTTCTGAGATGACACATACAATAGAATATTATAGCGTGGATTATGCAGGAAATACCGAGGCACACCATACTGCGACGTTTACCATATTGAAAAATAAACCGCCAGTAGCAGATTTCAGCTATAGTCCGTCTCAACCTTACGATACACAGTCAATAACATTTGCCGATGAGTCAAATGATAGCGATGGCTACATAACAAATTGGACATGGAATTTTGGAGATGGGAATATTAGCTATGAACAAAACCCGACCCATAAATATGCTGATAATGGAACATACGTTGTAAAACTAATTGTGAAAGATGACGATGGGGCAATAAATTCAAAACAAGAAATAATAAATGTTTTAAATGCCAAGCCAGTAGCAACAATAAATTATCAACCAAATAAACCAAAGGTAAACGAGGAAATAGCATTTAAGTCAATAGGTAGTGATGCTGATGGAAGCATTGTAAATTGGACATGGAATTTTGGAGACGGAAGTGTTGGATATGGAAGTAATATTAATCATTCTTATGAGAAAGAAGGAAAATATAATGTAACGCTTACTGTAACTGACAATGATGGAGCAACCGATTCTACTGTAATCACTGTGGAGGTCAAGAAAGAGATACAAAATATATGGTTGCCATTAACAATAATTGTAATACTTGTCATAATAGCTATAGCACTTGTAGCTGTCTGGAAGAAAAGAACAAAAAGCTAACCTTTCTCCTTTTATCTTTTATTAAATTTTTATTGAATACTGAAAATTTAAATAGAGTTAGATATTACGATTTTAGGGATAGAAATGAGAGCAAAAATCGGAATATTGGTAATGGTTTTTATTCTACCCATGGTAGCGTTATATGGAAGAGGAGATAATTTAAATACAATAGCAATAGACCCGCAAGAACAAGTAGTTAGTTTAGGAGAAAATTTTACCGTTAATATATCTATCACTCCAGTTGAACCGATTTCTTCCGCCGTTTGTAATATCTCCTTTAATCAATCCATAATTCATGCAGTAAGCATAGAAAATAGTGGCATGTTTGAGATATGGCTTGGAGATCTACCAGGAGTGGCTGAGATTGATAATGTAAATGGGACAATAACATACATTATGGCAGCATCAAATTCAAACGTAACTCAACCAGGCACATTTGCCATTATAACATTTCAGGCAATTTCTTATGGTGTATCTTATATAAATATTGAAAATCCCATTATTCAGGGGAGTGGTAATGTAAATGTGATTAACGGGAGTGTTAATGTTACCAACATTTCTATTGATACAACACCACCATCTACAACACATTCATTGTCTCCTTCCTCACCAGATGGCA
>JAGGSX010000208.1 GCA_021158865.1 Thermoplasmata archaeon | reverse complement strand
ATATTATCCTCCCCCATTTTTTATACTTTTTGGTAACGTTAGCGTTATCCGAATGAAGAGTTAAGTAGGTTAAAATTTATAATTTTTATAAAATTGGAAGGAATTTAGGAAAGCCCTAAAATTTATATACACGATGCCATATTCCTTTCTATGCTTAAAAAAATGTTTATATTATGGATTGTAGGAGCTTCGGCATTTTCATTGCCTTCTATTGCTGTTAAAAATCACCCACCAGATAAACCCACTTTAACAGGTCCATCAAGTGGAGAGGCAGGAAAAAGTTATACATATACAATTGTTTCAACAGACCCAGATGAAGATAAGATATATTATTGCTTTGATTGGGGAGATGGAGAAGAATTTTGCGGAGATTTAATGAATTCAGGAGAAGAAATGCAAGCCACTCATTCATGGAAAGATAAAGGAAGCTATATAATAAAAGTTACAGCTACAGATGAGCATGGAGCTCATATTGCTACAAGAGCACCTTTTGAATGGGCTTGGGATATTGATTATAATGATAAAAAAGTTAAAGATGAGGGGCTTACAGAAATAATAGCAAAAGGTTATGATTCGGAATATAATGAAGTAAGTGATAATGTATTATTGGTGTATAGGGTGAGAATGTGAAATGGATTGCAATTTTGGCGGTTTTGTTACTTATCCCTTCTATAATTGCTGCAGTCGAGCCAAATGTAAGTTGGCAACCCGAGCATCCAGAGAAAGGGAAAACTGTTACTGTTTACGTTAAAGATATACAGCCAATGCCAGAAAATGTTAAATTGGAATATTGCACGAGCACTTCATGCCACTATGCGGATATGCATTATGAAAATGGAACATGGATTGGAAACTTTACGATGCCCGCCGCCTCCAGCGTGAATTTAACCATAATAGCAGATGGAAATGATATATGGCATGGAGATATAAATGCAAAGACATCAAAAACGCCCGGTTTTGAATTCATTATTGCAATATCTTCCATATTTTTCATTTTATGGAGAAAGAAAAAATGACTTTGATGTTTATGTTCCCAATGCACCTGACTTTGTTATTGAACAAGGCAATGATTCTTTGTTTCAGTGAGCCAGCAGAGCCAGCCATAAATGCATCAAAAGGATTATAATTTCAAATGAATATATAAGTAATGCCCATATTTGTCATTCAAAAGCATTATGCTCGTCGTCTCCATTATGATTTGCGCCTTGAAATGAATGGTGTGCTGAAAAGTTGGGCTGTGCCTAAAGAGCCGCCGAGAAAACGGGGGGTGAGAAGGCTTGCAATTCAGACGGAAGACCATGAGCTCTCTTATGCAAATTTTGAAGGGACGATTCCAGAAGGGACTTATGGGGCAGGGAAGGTTGAGATTTGGGATAAAGGGACTTATGAAATGGATGAAAAAGAGGAGGATAGCATGGCTTTTTTTTTGAAAGGTGAGAAATTGAATGGGAGATATTGTCTGGTAAAATTTAAAGAAGATAGATGGCTTTTCTTTAGGTGTTAAAATGAATGAAATGGAAATTTTAAAAAGGTTAAAGAAGGAGTATCCTAATGTTAGAGGAACTGCATTGAATTATTCCAATCCTCTTGAACTGCTTATAGCAACAATTTTATCGGCGCAAACAACTGATAAGAGAGTAAATATGGTTACGAAAGGGCTATTTAAAAAATATAAAAATGCAAGAGATTATGCAAGAGCAGATATAAAAGAATTGCAGGAAATGATAAAAAGTGTGAATTTTTATAAAAATAAAGCCAAGTATATAAAAGAGGGGTGCAGGATAATTGATGAAAGATACAATGGAAATGTTCCTGATAGCATGGAAGAATTAATAAAATTGCCCGGCGTAAGCAGAAAAACAGCAAATGTTGTTCTTTCAAATGCTTTTCGTAAGGACGAGGGTATAGTTGTTGACACCCATGTCATTCGCCTTTCAAAAAGGCTTGGTCTAACAAAAGAAAATGATAGAAATAAAATAGAGCAGGATTTAATGAAAAAATTTCCTAAGGAAGAGTGGTTTGATTTAGCAAATTTACTCATTGTTCATGGTCGTCAGATATGCAAAGCAAAAAATCCTGATTGTGAAAATTGTGTATTAAAAGATATATGCCCATATTATAAAGAAATGAAAAAGAAAACATAAATGGAAGAAAACTGGAGAGAATATGTATGCCTACAGCATTTT
>JAGGSX010000175.1 GCA_021158865.1 Thermoplasmata archaeon | reverse complement strand
ATACATCAGTTTTCTTTTCCCGAAGCTTTTCTTTTCAAAAAAGAAAAAGGGCTCTGTTTCACTTGTTGGCTGGTGAAAGCAGGATATATAAATAATTTTGCCCGATTTTTCCACCAGCCAAAACAAATTTATATGGGAAAGGAATATACTATTGTAAATTGCTCCTCTGTAAATTTACCGTTGCAAAATTTTCCAGAAAAGTCAGGATTGAAACGGGAATATCTCTCTCAATTTCTTAAGTGATGTCTCGTGTTGCAAAATTTTCCAGAAAAGTCAGGATTGAAACGGGAATATCTCTCTCAATTTCTTAAGTGATGTCTCGTGTTGCAAAATTTTCCAGAAAAGTCAGGATTGAAACATAAATTGAGCGACCGTCATTCTTAGATGACGGATTTTTGTTGCAAAATTTTCCAGAAAAGTCAGGATTGAAACAAGATATAAGCAAAGATTTAAAGAAACTACTATCTTTTTAGTTGCAAAATTTTCCAGAAAAGTCAGGATTGAAACAAAAATGTAATAAACACGCCATTATCTTTCAGTTTTTCATGTTGCAAAATTTTCCAGAAAAGTCAGGATTTGAGCCCTTTCTTCAAAAGAAAGCGTTCGCGGAAAGAACCTTTACATTTTTTGAGCCTTTTAGAAAAAGACTCGGGAAAAAGCCCTTGAAGAAAAAGGGTTCAGGGAAAGAACTTCTTCATTTTATGAGCCTTTTAAAAATGGGTTGCATCCTAAAATACATCAGTTTTCTTTTCCCGAAGCTTTTCTTTTCAAAAAAGAAAAAGGGCTCTAATATTCTCTCCACCTATAGCCACATTTTGTGCATATATAAATTCTTGTTTCTGGTTCATCTGCAGCTCTTGTCTGCCTCAAAATCCAGTATGCCTCATCATTTCCACATTTAGGGCATCTCACTTTTGTTTTTGGTAAAAGCTCCATATCCTTTTCAATTACAACGGTTTCTCTTTCCTCTCTTTTTGAAACAATCGTTCTTTTACCCTTTTTCTTCTTTCTATATCCACATCTTCTGCATACAAGCTCATCGTCTTCAGGATAAAGCAGGCTACCACACTTAGGACAGAACATAAGTTGCTAAGTTGCTTGGATATAAATAAATTTTCATCAAAAATTATATGTTGCCATGCTATACAATTGTGGAAATGCGTTTGATAAAGCATGACTATAACAATGCATACATGAATATGGCTATAGATGAAGCTTTATTGATTGAGGGAAAACCAACTTTGAGAATATACAAATGGAAGCCATCTGCAATTTCGATAGGATATTTTCAGAGTATGGAGGAAGAAATAAATATAAATGAATGCAAAAAAAATGGGATTGATTTTGTCAGGAGGATAACGGGAGGCGGCGCCGTTTACCATGATATGGATGGCGAGATAACATATTCAATTATTCTCCCTTCAGAACTTTTTCCAAGCATAATGGAAAGTTATAGGGCAATATGCTCATCTATTGCAAAAGGGCTTAAAAAATTGGGAATAGAGGCAAGACATGCGGGCATAAATGATATCATCGTTAATGGAAGAAAAATTTCTGGAAGCGCCCAGACGAGAAGGTATGGAAAAATTTTACAGCATGGAACAATATTGACCAAAGTAAATGTTAAAAAAATGTTCTCATTTCTTAAGGTTTCTAAAGAAAAAATAAGCGACAAAGGCATAAAATCAATTGAAGAAAGGGTTACGTCAATAGAAAATGAAATTGGAAGCATTGATGAAAATGAAATAATTGATTCATTGGTTGAGGGATTTAGGGAGAGTATGAAATTAGAATTTTTTAGAGGAGATATAAAAAAGGAAAATAAAATAGTCGAAAAGCTTGTTGGTAAATATGAAAGCAAAGAATGGAATTTTAAAAGGTGAAATCAAAGTAAAAAATGGAAAATTATTGAAATGCAAAATTGAGCTGGATGACAATAAAATAAAAAATATAAGAATAACGGGAGATTTTTTCATGTATCCAGAAGAAAAAATATATTGAAAGGTATTGTTCTTGATAAAAAAAAATTGAATGAAGCAATCTCAAAATTTCTTGAAAATGTAGAAATTATAGGAGCAAGCAAAGAAGATTTTATTAAGGTTGTTTTAGAAGCAAAATGAATTATCTTCTCTTTATTTTTATATTATTATTCTGCTTCAAATATAACATATTTTCTCTCTTCAATTTATAAAACAAAAAACACTATAT
>JAGGSX010000062.1 GCA_021158865.1 Thermoplasmata archaeon | reverse complement strand
TGCATCCCTCATCATGAGAGGCAATATGGAAGAATGCTTTGCTTGTAATCCATGTATTATTCAATCCATTATGCTCATAAGAGCCATTCTTAAATGAATACCATTCATTATAGTTGTAATCAAGAATCCCTCCGTCTTTCTTAACTATTGGATAATATTCAACCTTGAAGGCAAAGTCCCATGTAAAGTTATATGTGAAAAGATGTTGATTATAGTTATAGATAAATGAAAAACTATCTGGATATGGATCTGAATTATTTCCGCACCAATAGAAATCATTATTCGAAATTAATTGTATCCAATATCTTTCTCCATGATTCAGATATATTCTATTCGGGAAGTGAAGCTGTAACCATCCTTTATATCCATCATTAACGCTTATAGATTCAGTTGTTCCAATAAGAGAGACAGCGCCATTATACAAGTTTGCATAGAATGTTCCTCCATGCGGTGCATATATGCTGACATTTATGGCATCGATGTAACTCCAATTTGCTATAAATGTTTGTCTAGTATTGTTATTTCCTGCTGATATTTTCATGCATGAATCATTCTTCATCTGCTTTATGAATGCAATCTTCGGTATTGTCTTATTTATCCAAGGAGGTGTGCAATCAACATAATGTTTATTTTTCGCAGCTATTGTGTTATTATTTCCAACATAATCAATTGCCCATGCTTTTAGCAGGTGATAGCAATCTTCCTTGAAATGGAATTTTACAGATATTTTTCCTATATCTGGATTATTATCATATATCGTTGAGTTATATGCTCCATTATCTAGAACAATTATTTCTGGATATTTTGTTGTATTCCATGTTGGTGATGACTTATTTTCCTTCCACCATACTGTAAAACCAATTGCTTTAACTCCTGCGCCGCCATTGCATCCGTCATCGGTTGCATTCAGCCATATTGTAGAATTGCAACTCAGCCATGTCTCATTTCCATACGGTCCAGGATAGGTTGGTCCAACTATTGTTTTAACCATTGCAGGAACAGTATAATCTACTGCTAAATCTTTATCATATGTAGCTTTATTACCGAGATAATCTGTTATTGCTATATCCAACTCATGGAATGAATCCTCACAGAATGAAACATTTGCGAGAATCTCTCCATTTTCCTCTCCATCCTCATCGCCTGACCCACCATCTCTTATATGAATATCAAAACGTGGCTCAACTGTCTGACCAGGCCATTCTCCAATGTAAGAGCCGGTTATATTAAGCCATTCAACACCACTCTGGCAAACTCCTGTATCATGAGCATGTATCCATATAGATGCACATCCTCTTATCATGGTGTAATTTAATCCACTGTAGGTTGTATTCACAGTATCGCATCCAAAATCAATCTCATATACTGGAGCAGTCATATCAACATCATGGGTTTGATTGTGTGTATACTCTATGCCCTGTTTGGTTGTATTTTTATCATCACTATAAAATTCTATATAATATTTGCCTTCTCCAGTCCAGTTGAAATCACCCATAGTGAAATTCTTTGACACATCGCTTCCATAAACCCAGAAATTATGATTTTTCCCCTTGCCAGCGCCAGGCGCAGGGTGCCACTGGCCATTATACCATATTCTCACATATGTGGCGTTTACTCCATCATTATCTGTAGCTGTAAAATTAAATATTGTATTTAGTCGAATATAATAATAATCTCCATATACTGGATGCGAATGATGTGGACCAATGATATGCTTTATTGTTATTGGTGTATCTATTGTGAAATTGAGCCATTCATTCGACACATTCCACATTATAGTATCGTTGCTTCCTTGGTTGCTACCATAATATGCAAATCCAACAAGTTTATCGCCTTCTTCCCAATACTTTCCACCAGCTCCTCCAAAAGTGATTGAATAATATCCACTCGAATTTGTAGTATTTACAATCCAGTTGCCATTTGATACATCGGTAAGATTTACTGTAGCGCCATCGATTGGATTATTGAGCTGGTCCGTAACATACCCACGTATTACCAGAGGCGGAGAATAGCCATTTCCGCGGGTTGACGTTGTGAATAATAATAGCCCTGATAGAATTAGTGCTGTAGCTATCATCAACCCTATTAACATACCCTTCTTTCCACTAACCTTTTTCCTTACAAATTCTATTCTACTCATTTTTTCCCCCCATATTTTGCTTTTAACATGTTATTAGGTAAGGAATAACATCGTTCTTTATATAAATTTCTATTTTTTTTGTTTATTACAGAGGCAGATGCAGAT
>JAGGSX010000081.1 GCA_021158865.1 Thermoplasmata archaeon | reverse complement strand
TTAGGTAATAAATAACCAGAACTTGTAAAAAATTACCATAAAAGCTTTCTAAAAAAAGGTAAGGTGAGCTCCTCAAAACCGGAATAACTTTAAAAGAAAACCCACAAACCTGTCTGCCCCCGCCTGCATTCCGCAGCTCGCTGCGCTTCTCCTTGACAGAAAAGTATGGCCAACCTCAATTAAAATAATTACACCTTTGCGCGTGGAGACGCTAGAATAAAAAATCAATCGCGGATTTTTGGAGACAGATTATATATTTTGTTATAAAGCAACTGTTGTTATGAAAGAACCTTAGTATAATCTTGCATTTTTATAGGCGAAGATTATGACAATTTTGGGGTTAAATGTGCAGTAGAAACTTTGGAGGGTTCATCAAGACTTTTAAAACTTTTTCTTGACTTTCATGATTTTATTCATTTATAATCTGCTAACAATTAATAATTATGAGTGCAATTAAATATATAAGACAAAATAAAGAATGGATTTTTAGCGGAATAGGTTCAACAGTTTTTGTAGTATTATATGAAATTTCCAAAGAAAAAGGATTTCAAAACATAATCGGACCTATAGCTGTAGGTACGGTACTAGTTTTTATTTCTAACATTATTTTTCAACTTATTGGCTTTCTAAAAAGAAAAGATTTTTATGTCTATTTAAAATCGATTGTAAGGGAATTTTTAGATCTTATCCAAGGTGACAGAAAGACGTATGTAAAAACTAAATACAAATATAACTCTTTCGATCTCCATGAGGAATATTATAATCTGTCAGAATTATTGAATGACTTTGTCTGTTATAACCAAGGTAAAATTGCTAGTTATTCGTTTGAGCTTAGTGAACTACATAAGATGGTAAAAAATGAACTTAATTCAGATAATCGCGATCTTAATAAATTAAAGGAATACTGCATAAATTTAATGAATTATTCAATCGATAAATTTAAAAGCGAAGTGAAATACAACTACAATGAATACGTAGTAAGGTATTTTAAAAACCGTGGGGAACACATCCCTCGTATGACTGTAAAAGCTGTTTCCAAAAATTATGGATTGATTGACCTATTCAGACTGCACAAAAGGTACTTTACAAATTATAACGCAACTCAAAATAAAGGGTTTGTACATATTTTCTCGACAGGAAAGTATTTCCTATGCAATAACATTCCCTTGGCAGCATATAACGGAGGCTATTACAATGCAAGGTTAAAAAATATAGAGGTTGTAAAATATATAAATTATTTAAAAGCCCATGATTTAGACGAAAATAAAGCTAAACATGATAGTACTGCCAAGAAACTATGGATGGATTGTTGGGTTAACAAAGGGATTGAGGATGATAAACGAGAAGTTAAAATCGATCTGACACCTGAAGAATGTTATAAATCAACATTAATAATCCCGGTAACACTTATAAATAATGAGATATCTGACCATTTAAGAAGCCATTTTGAAATACCAAAAGAAGAATTATCACAAAATGAAATAGCCCGTTCGATTTATGCCTTTCTATGTTTTGATAATCAAAATGTAAACTACTTTATAGAAGATATCGATGTAAAAATCGGGTATTTATTTGCAGATATTCTATCATTATAATATTTATTCGACTGCTTGAAATACATGAAATATTCTAAGACATTTAAGATGGCAATAGAGATTTTACCAAATTTGAGAAAAGGTCATCCATATTTAGTTAATTTATGATATAATATTACAAAATTTCAGGGCACCGAAAGATTAAAAAAGGAGGTGAACATGGGAGAGATCAAAGAATCAAAGAAAAATCACATCGTGTTTGTAGGCGATATTTTTGCTGAGCGAGCGAAAGAGGAGGTTATTCGGGAAAACGGCCACTTGGTAATACTCAAGTCCTGTGCGGAAGAAAATAGAGAATATATAAAATCCTTAGTGGGAAAAGAAAGGCGGCCTGAGAAATGATAAAAACAGCAGGAAAGCTAAATTAAAAGCCTAAATTAAATGCCTAACAAATCATTACAGCGGACGGTGTTACACGCCGCTGGTGAATTTCATAGTTATTATGTTATGACGAAGTATCAAGGTCAAGAAAGACAAATTGTATTTGTATGTATTGGGGACGGGTCTTTGCAGGCTGTTGAAAAAGTCAGATGCACATTAACCCAAAAATCCGTGATTACTCTACAAAAAGCCCGTAAATGTGGCAAAATAAGGCAAATTTTTAAAAACATAGCTTCACCTAAAAGGTGGCCATGTTAAAGTTTCCATATTAAGAC
>JAGGSX010000097.1 GCA_021158865.1 Thermoplasmata archaeon | reverse complement strand
ATCACCATCTTGCCAGTATACAAATTTGATTTTCCTCATATGCTAGCTCCTTAATTAGTAGATAAATTTATTTTTTGTAAACCTTTCCATGCTCCGGCCATTTTCCTCACATCTACGTTGATTTCTCTTCCTTTAAATTTGTGAAGCACTTCTAAGATCAATTGTATAATCTTTGTCTTTGAAAGGTCTTTAGATTTTCTTAAGAATCTTGAGGCATTTCTGCCAAAGTCAATAGTCCACTTCATAACTCAATTTCTACTTTCTCGGTTTTGTCTATTTCCTCCACAGGAGCTCCATATAATGACTCAATCTCTTCCTGTTCTCTCTTTGAAATATAAGGCAACAAAGAAGCCCTTAGTTTCATAAATTCTATCTCCAAAAACTCTTTTAAAGTTTCTTGAATACATTCGGAAATAATGTCTTTTAAAACAAGTTTGTCCTGCTCCGTCAGCATATTTCCCTCCTCAAATTTTATTCTCTACCTTACCTTTGTGAGTTTTATCCGCACATTGCGTGGTGTCATAAGTGGATTTTGCCTTAAATCAAGGCGCTCTAGCATTTCTCTTGCATAACTAAATGCCTCAAAGGTATCTACCCAGCCATCTTTGTCTCTATCCCCTTGCCCTAATAGGGCCTTTAAGAAGAAATAGGTAAATGCCCCTTGTTTTCCTGTTTCATATTCTTGGGCTGCTCTGTCAGGAGAAGCAGCAGAAATAAACAGCTTTTGACTTTTCCAGACTGCTAGGTCTACCACGGGCTTGATTAGCTTTTTTGATGTCTTTGACTTACCTGTTCCAGTAAAGCATGCATCTATAATAACTAATACATCCTTTGCCCTTAAAGACTCAAACTTATTTCTTATCTCTGAGACAGGCAAGGTAGTTCTTGGACTTATGGCATTTAGGGCCACCTCATAGGGAATAAGCAGGCCATCTTTTATAGTCTTCTCATCCCTTGCTAGTAGAGGTGAGCCGTGGCCAGAAAAGTAAAAGATAATACTGGCATCATCATAGAGCTTACCCTTTTCACAGAGCCATTCTATATCATTCCACAGATTGCCATAAGTGGCCCTTTTATTAAGACGAAGCTTAACGTGAACAACATCATTTTTAAGCATACCCCTCTTTACTAAGACCTTAAAAAAGTTTTCTGCATCCCTTCTGGCATAATGTGGGCCAGAAAAGTGTTTGTATTTAGAGATGCCCACAATGACTGCATAAGCACGGTCTTTCTTTTTTATTTTTATGGGTTTTATCAGATTATCCAAGACATCAGCGGTAGTAGAAGCAGAAATTATTGTTTCGGCCTGCATTTTATGGGGCAAGGGTTTGGGCAATGGAATAATAGTCTCGTCAATAAGTGCCAAAAGCATTTTATCCTTTGCTTCTGCAAATAAGGATTCACCTGGATATTCCTTTGCCAGAGCAACTATCTTTTCAGTTGCATCTTCTCTTTCTTCTTGCCTAAAGACCTGCCATGCTTCTTCTACTATGTATCCTGCTGCCTTTTTCTTTAAGGTATCAAATCCAGACAAAGAAGCGAGAAAGGCATAAGCATCTTCGTATTTCCCTAAATAGAATAATGCTTTCGCCTTTGTATCTATGAGGTGTTTTTCTCTTTTATGCTGTTTAAGGCAAGCATTTGTTACCTCTAAGGCCTTTTCAAATCTGCCAAATTCAAGCAGGCTATATGCATAATTTATACAGATTTTTAAAGAGGTGGGAAATTTTTTATATCCCTTTGCCCAGGTCTCTAATGCCTTATCCCTTGCCCCATAGCGATAATAGGCTAACCCTAGATTAAACACTATCCTCTCATCCTCAGGACACAGTTCATATGCCTTAATCAGCCCAATCAATCCCTTTTCCTTGTTGGTTTGAAAGAGTTTTATAGCCTTCTTCCCGATACTTCTGGCAAGATCACAATCAGAGGCGAGGACAGTCGGGGTAAGAAGAAAAAGGAATAACGAAAATAAAAATACCTTCTTCATCCTTGTCTCCCATAACAATTTTGCTCATTTTAGACGGTTTTGTTTTAGATGGCAACAGGCAGGGTAGGAAGGTTCAGGGCTACGTCAAAGTCAGGCCATAAGTAATTTAACAAAAATAAAAAATCCAAATTTCAAAATCCAAATGCCAAATGAAATCTTCACCCCGTTAGATAAAGCAGTTACATTTTTTAATTTAGGCCCTAACACCTCTCTGCTCTCGGAAAGTTATAATTCTTATCATCTTTACTATCTAACGGGGCAAGAATG
>JAGGSX010000116.1 GCA_021158865.1 Thermoplasmata archaeon | reverse complement strand
ATTCCTCAAATTTTTTACTTATTTCAATTATTTTTCCATCTTCATTTAAAAAACATAAAGGAAAATCGTTGATTATAAAAGATGGGGTTTTTATTAGTTCAGAGGCTATTTCAGTTGCATAGGGTATAATATTTAAAATTTCCTCCTTCTTTTCGTCATAAATTTTTATATAGCCATTTTTAAGTGGTATTTCAAGAAACCTATTTTTCTTTTCTCCCTTTTTTATTTCTTTCCCATCAAATGCCACTTCAAAATTTTTATATGAAAGGACTTCAAGCAAATTAGAGATTTTGTTAATTGCTTCATCACTACTTTTTGAAGTTGCTATTTCTTTTATGAGTTCGTAGGAATCGTCTTTTATATAAAATTCAAGCATATCATTTGTTTTTATTTTTATTCTTTTCTTCTTGCCATTTACATCAACACTTCCTTCATATTCTCCTTTCTCAATCGCTTCAGAAACTATTTTTAAAAATCTCTCTCTGTCTTCAACAACATCAAATATGTTTTTGTCCAGAAGGCTTTGCCATTCGTCATCTGCTTCTCTGACATTTCCAAGCAAATCAGAAATGAAAGAAGGATGCAATTTTTCAATTTCTTTTGCAATTCCTATTAACTTATCATTTGTGAATATAAATCTGAAGTAATATAATAGGTAGCCATCATTTTCTACTAAGAGATTTTCTTCAGAAGAGCCATTTAAAGTTGCATCAATTAATAGCTTTGCTCCTTTAGCCCTATCTTCTTTCCTTATAATGTCTAAAAAGGAAGTAGCATTTTCAGCAATTGGAAGATTTGTATATATAAAATTACCATTTTTATCCAGTTTCAAGATTGAATATTTATCTCCGAGCAAATTCAGTAAGTCTTCCACTGATAAATCATCAAAATAATATATATAAAAGTTTAGCTAACGGTGCTGTGATGAAAGTTATTTTATCCATGCCACTGGCTCTGCTGGCTCACTGAAACAAAGAAGCCATTGCCTTGCTCAATAACGAAGTCAGGAGCTCCAGGAACATAAACATCAAAGTCGTCCCTGCTGTTATTCCATCTCAGCACAATGTTGCATCCTGCTATGTTATTGTATATATCGCTTGCATTTGTTTGCTCTTCTTTAAACCATCCAAGGCTATTCCATCCCACCAGCAAGGTTATGTTAACGCTTTGAATTGGATTACATAGCAAGGAGAATATTGTATCATAGTCTACAGAAATGAAATAGCCTATGCCATTTTCAATAGCAAAATTGTTCGGTGAGCCAGGCACATAAACATCAAAGTCATTTTTGCTGTTATTCCATTTCAATATGAGATTGCATCCTTGTATGCTGTTATATAACGAAGAAGCAGTATAGTTATTCTCGCAAGGCAATGTAACAAAATTCCATCCTTGATGTAACATAAATGAAAACATGCTTGAATTTATGTTGAAAACAATGCTGTCATTTAATCCATTATATTCTGCTATTAATGTTGCTATGCCATTTTTATTGCCAGAATTAAATTCAATGCATTTTCCATTTGTTGAATTAATTCCTGCATTTGAAGCATTATTTAAAATGCTCCAGTTTGCATTTATTAAGCCAACAAAGCCATAGGTATTGTTGAATGCAGAAGCATAAGCATTGAAAGAAAAATTGCAAGACATGTTGCAATCATAAATCTCATTTTTTGTTGAAAAAGTAATGGCAATGTAATCAATAGTCACCGTTGTGGTAAGTGGTAGCCAATCTCCACCACTCGTTATGTTTCCAGAACAATTATACGGCAAGTTCATATCTCCAAGTCCATCTCCATCTGTATCTACACCAGTGTAATCACTCCAGTAGTTGCCACCAAGATATGGGCCACCAACGATGTTGGTGCCTGATGTTTTGGAGATATTCCATATGTTGTTTCCTTCATCGTAGGCGTTGATGATGTTATCAAAGTAGTTATTATAAATAAGATTATTGTTTGAGAAATACAAAATGAAAATACCATATGTATTATTACCTATGTTATTATTGTATATGCTGCAATTGCTGGAATAAGAGATTAAGATGATACCATACCAATTGGTGTTTATAGCATTATCGTAGATGCTACAATTCTCAGAAGAAGCAATCCAGATACCTTCTTGATTTTTGCTTATATTATTATTATACACATTGCAATTATCAGAAAATTGAAGAGCTATACCATCCCCTCTATTGTTTGTGATATTATTGCTGTATATATTAAAACCCCTAACACTATCAATCACGATGCTATCCTCGTTATT
>JAGGSX010000115.1 GCA_021158865.1 Thermoplasmata archaeon | reverse complement strand
ATTCAAAAAAAGCAAAAAGAGAATTGAATAGCATAAAAGAAAGCAGAGCAAAGAATTTGTTATTTAAACTCGCAGATTTGGCTGTTAAGAGAGAAAAATAGTTATGAATATTTTTTTAAATGAATTTCAAATGCTGCCCCCTTTTCAACATCTTTCAAAAATATTTTTCCTCCATAACTCTCTATAATCATTTTTGTAAGATGCAAGCCCAAGCCGGAACCTCTGCTTTCCCTGCTTTTTACTCCCATTTCAAAAATTTTATCTTTTATCTCTTCTGGGATTCCTTTTCCGTCATCTCTTATCTCAATTATATATTCATCATTGCTCTCTTTTACCGATATATAAATATTTTTGCATTCAGAATGTTTTATTGAATTTTCTATCAAATTTGAAAATATATTCACAAGCATTTCATCAGCAATTACATATCCACCACTTCCATCATACCTTATCTTTATACTTTTTTCTTCTGCAATTTTTCTAAAATATTCTATACTTTTGGTTATGGATTCACTCAAATCAACTTTCTTTAATTTTTTATTGCTTGCAATACTTATCATTCTTAGTTTTAATAACAAATCATTTATGGATATTAGATTATCAAATGCTTTTTTAATAAGCTCATCTGCTTCTTCCTTAGATTCCTCTTCTCTCAACAATTCAAGAGTTGCAATTGCAATCTGAAGACGATTTGTGATATCATGCCTTAGCATTGAATTATAAATTTCCAATTTTTCTCTTGCTTCTTCTATCGGTGTTATATCTTTTATTATTCCCTGATAAATTATCTTATCTCCTTTTTTGAACATTACAGTTGATAGCAAGCAGTCCATCTTCTTACCATTCTTTTTCTTTAATCTCACTTCATAATTTTTAACATATCCTTTTTTGCTTATTTGCATTTTAAATTTCTCTCTATCCTCTCTATTTTCATATAAATTTTCTACATTCATTTTTAGTAATTCATCTCTTGTATATCCAAAAAGCTCTTCCCCTGCCTTATTTATATCAATTAATTTTCCTTCTGAAGTGGAAATATATATTGCATCCTGAGAATATTCAAATATGTCACGATATTTTTTCTCAGATTCTTCTATAGATTTTGTCGCTTGTTTTAATTGCTTTATCATTTTATTGAAATTTTCTCCAAGTTCTCCTATCTCATCTTTCGATTGGATGGCAACATCATAATCAAAATTTCCTTTTGCAACTTCTTCAGTAGCTTTTTTAAGATTTTTAATTGGCTGTGTTATGGTAGTTGAGAAAAGAATTGATGCAAGAATTATGGCAACGGCAGTTAATAACGCAACGAACCATATAATCTGTTGCATTCTTTCTATTGGTTGTTTAACAACACTGCTCGGCAATAAAAATATGAGGGAGCCGTTTATTTCATTTATAGGATAAAATACGGCATAATATGATGATGCCATCCGAATTTTTTTTATTCCATGGCTGCCATTCATTATTTCTCCTTTGAGAGGTAATAGAGCAGAGATATTGTCTATATTCTCCTCTTTAAAGCTCTCATTCCATTTAATGCCACCAGCTGTATACTTTGGATGAACTATTATATCTCCGTTTCTGCTTACCAATATTGCATAACCCTCCCCTTTAAATTTTATATCGAGAATATCATTTTTTATAGTATTCAGCAGCAAATCGACGGCGGCGACGCCCAAAAACTTACCATTTTTGTAAACGGGAGTTGAAATTGTTGTTACAAGTTGACCTGTATAAGCATCTATATAAACTTTGCTCCACGTTGTCCTATTTTCCTTCTCAGCATTTATATACCATACTCTTTCTCTTGGGTCAAAATATCCTTGGCTTTTTAAGGCATTGATGCAATCATGTTTATTTACAAAAAGAATGCCATCTTTTGTAGCAAAATAAACCAAATTAATTTCATCATTGTTATATGAGATTATGTTGAATGCGGGGAGTATATTATCCAAATTTTTTATTTCATCCTTATGCTCTTCTAAGCCAGTTCCATTTGGGGAAACCCATACATATTTCTCAGCAAGGTTAAGGTCAAATGTTCCGTTTCCCCATTTTGGAGATATATAGTCAGCAAGAGCTTCGATTTTGAGATGGAATTTATGGAGTTGTCCATTATAATCTTCTGTTTTAGCACTAACAAGATTATCGATGCCATTTTCTATATTACTTCTTATTTCCTTCATACTTTTTTCAGATAAAAATTGACTGAAGGATAACAATGGCACTAAAGATAAAACAATCAGGAGTATGAGTATTTTGCCACTTAAATTTAATTTTACCACATATATAAATATCTATCTC
>JAGGSX010000022.1 GCA_021158865.1 Thermoplasmata archaeon | reverse complement strand
ATCCAAAAATAACCTTTATATAATCCATTTATATTGCCTTTTAGCATTATGGCGTCACAAGAAATAATTGAAGTGGTGAAAAAAGCATTGGATGAGAGCAAAAACAAAAAAAGAAAATTTACTCAATCAGTAGATATGGTCATAAACCTTAAAGACGTTGACCTGAGCAAGCCCGACAATAGAATTGATGAGGAGATAGAATTACCAAAAGGAAGGGGCAAAGAAGCAAAAGTGGGCGTATTCGCGAGCGGCGAGATGGCGGCTCGCGCAAAAGATGTGGCTGACATTGTTATAATGCCCGAGGAGATAAAAGAGCTTGCTGAAGATAAAAAGAAAGCAAAAGAGATTGCCAATAAGCATGATTTTTTTGTTGCTGAAGCTCCTTTGATGCCATCTATAGGTAAATCTCTGGGTAGGATATTCGCTCCTCGAGGAAAGATGCCAAAACCTGTTGCCCCTAATGCTGATATTGAATCAATTGTTAAAAAACTCAAGAGAAGTGTCAGGATTCGTTCAAAAGATAAGCCAACATTCCATTGTTTAGTTGGCAGAGAGGATATGAAAGCCGAAGAAATAGCAGAAAATATTGAGACAGTTTTGACAAGAGTGGAAGAAAAACTTGAAAGAGGGAGAACAAATATAAAATCTGCCTATATTAAGACAACGATGGGTTCTGCAACAAAGGTGATTTAATGCCTGCTGAATGGAAATTTAAAGAAGTGGAAAATTTAAAAAAAGTTATAACAACAAATCCTGTAATTGGCATAGTTGGTATAGGTGGCATTCCAGCTTCTCAGATGCAGGAAATGAGAAAAGTAATGAAAGATAAAATTTTTCTAAGGGTTTCAAAAAAATCATTGATTGGTCTTGCTCTTGAAGATGGAACAAAAGGATTGAAAAATTATATGAAAGGAGAGGTTGCATTAATAGCAAGCAAGGAAAATCCATTCAAGGTTTTTAGAGAGATACAGCAGATGAAAATGAATGCTCCTGCGAGAGGAGGAGAAATTTCTCCTGAAGATATAGTAATAAAGAAAGGAGACACTCCTTTTAAGCCGGGTCCAATAGTTGGAGAGCTACAAAAAGTGGGTATACCTGCCTCAATAAGAGGAGGAAAAGTTGTGATAGATAAGACAATAACAATCGTTAAAAAAGGAGAAAAAATTTCAAAAGAAGTTGCAAATGCTTTGGCGAGATTGGATATAAAGCCAATAGAAATTGGGCTCGATGTGTTTGCAATATTTGAAGATGGTGTAATTTACACTCCAGATGTTCTTAATGTGGATGTTGATAAAATATTGAAAGATATGCAAATTGCTGCAAGCAAAGCAATGATGCTTTCAATTGAAGCAGGCTATCCAACAAAAGACACAATAGACGCAATGATTCAAAAAGCTTATAGAAATGCTTATATTCTTGCTTTGGAATCAAATATATATACAAAACAAACGATAGAAGAATTTATAAGGAAAGCCTATTTACAGGCTAAAGAGTTGAAAAAAATAGGAGGTTGAAAAAATGGAATATGTATATGGTGCAATGCTCCTTCATGCTGCCAAAAAAGAAATAAACGAAGAAAATCTGAAAAAATTACTGCAATCTGTTGGCATAGAGCCAGATGAAGCAAAGATAAAGGCTTTGACATCCTCTCTGGAAGGCGTTGATATAGATGAAGTTCTTTCAAAGGCTGCAGTAATGCCAGCGGCAGCACCAGCAGAGAAAGCAGAAGAAAAGAAAGAGGAAAAGAAGGAAGAGAAGAAAGAAGAGGAAAAGAAGGAAGAAGTCAGCGAGGAGGAGATTGCAGCAGGTTTAGGAGCATTATTCGGCTGATTTTTCCTTTCTATTTTTTATTTTATCTTCTTATGATGGTAGAATGAAAAAGAATTGATAAATTTTTAATTTCATTTTTTATGTATAGTAATGGACGATAAACATGCTGGATTGCTGTGCGTTCTGTTGGCGAGCGTCATGTGGGCTCTTGAGCCTGTGTTTGCAAAGTTATCTTACAAAAATTCAAATTTTTTTCAAACTTCCTTAATAAGAGCGATTTTTGCTTTCATTATAGCTTTGATATATGCAGGATGGAAAAAGGCAAATTTTAGATTGGATAAAAAGCAAGCACCTGTTTTAATTTATATTGCAATTGCTGGAACGGTTTTTGCAGATTTAATGTATTTTTTTGCTTTAACTCAGGTTCCAGTAATAAATGCAGTTTTGATTGGACACATGCAGCCTTTGTTTGTAATTTTGATTGGATTTGTTCTTCTTAAAGGAGAGAAATTGACAAAAATTGCAGACTTTTCCAGAATTATCTGTTAAAAAGTTATGAAAATATTTATTATATGGAG
>JAGGSX010000032.1 GCA_021158865.1 Thermoplasmata archaeon | reverse complement strand
AATGATATTGAAAGTGTATCCTTTGATGCGGGCATGAGTTATGATATTGATGGCAATATTGTTTTGTATGAGTGGGATTGGAATAATGATGAAATTTTTGATAATATTACATCAAAGCCATTTATAAACCATTCTTGGAATAACAATGGCAATTACAATGTTACTTTAATTGTAAAAGATGATGATGGAGCAATTGCAAATATAACAAAAGTTATTCATGTGAAAAATATTCCTCCTGTAGCAGACTTTATATGGAATCCAGAGCAACCAAATGATATTGAAAGTGTATCCTTTGATGCGGGCATGAGTTATGATATTGATGGCATCATAGCAAATTGGACATGGAATTTTGGAGATGGAAATGTTAGCCATGAAAAAAATCCATCTCATAGATATCAAAATAATGGAGTTTATTCTGTAAAATTGATTATAGAAGATGATGATGGAGCAAAAGCAAGTGTGGAAAAGTCAATTACTATAGCAAATATCCCTCCTGCAACAAACTTTACGTGGGAGCCATTGCATCCAACTGATTTACAAACCATAAAATTTAATGCAAATATTAGCCATGATGCTGATGGCGTCATAACCAACTATACATGGCAATTTGGAGATGGTAGCATTGGATATGGAATTAATGCAAGCCATGTTTATGCTGATGATGGAAATTATTCGGTTAAATTGGTTGTAGAGGATGATGATAATGCAAAGGCAAGTAAAACAAAAACAATTATTGTTGCAAATGTTAAACCAACAGCATCATTTTCTTTTGCACCAGTTCATCCGAGGGAGAAAGACAAAATAATATTTAATGCAAATATTAGCCATGACGCTGATGGCGTCATAACCAACTATACATGGCAATTTGGAGATGGTAGCATTGGATATGGAAAAGTAGTGGAGCATAAGTATTTCAAAAAAGGAAGTTATGTTGTAACTTTAACTGTCGAAGATGATGATGGAGCAAAAAATTCTTATGAAATGGTTGTGGAAGTAAGAGCAAAAGAAAAAGTCCCTGGATTTGAATTCATTCTCATATTTATAGCCACAGCAATATTATTGATAATGAAAAAATATAGGAGAGGGATATGGAGGATATAAAATTTATAAGAGATTCTCTCTATGGAAATATTGAAGTTGATGGCATATTTTTAGAACTCATGGAAACCCCTGAGATACAACGCCTGCATGGGATAAAACAGCTTGGACTTACATATCTTGTTTATCCCGGAGCGAACCATACAAGACTTGAACACTCTCTCGGAACAAGTTATATCGCAAGGAAAATGGCAAAAGCTTTAGGAATTGATGCTATGCAGGCGGGCGTCGCCGCCCTCCTCCACGATATAGGACATGGTCCGTTTTCTCATACACTTGAATATTTAATGCATGAAAGGATTGGAAAAGACCACATGGATATCACGAGAGAGATGATTCTCGGGAAGACATTGCTTTCGGATTGCGAGTATGAAACCACAATTAAGGAAATTCTTTCTAAATATGGCATGGATGCAAGAAAGATTGCTGATGCTATTGCTGGAAAAGGGGAGATATCAAAAATCATTCACGGGACATTGGATGCAGACCAGATTGATTATTTAATGAGGGACGCCTATTATACGGGTGTTGCTTATGGTGTCATAGATAGCGATAGAATAATTCAGACAATGAAATTGTATAACAAAGATATTGTTTTTGAAAGAAAAGGTGTCACCGCATTGGAAAGCATGTTGGTTGCTCGCTCACTCATGTATTCTTCTGTTTATCTACATAAAACAGTCAGGATAGCAGAATTGATGCTTGTAAAAGCTGTTGAAAGAGCTTTATCCTTCGACTTTTCATTGATGAATGATGCTGAGCTAATAGAAAATTTGAAGAGAATGGGTGGTTATCAAGAAGATATTATAACCAGAATAAAATACAGGAGGCTTTTCAAAAAAGTTATTGCAAAAAGCTTTTCTCAATTGAATGAAAGAGAGAGGGAACAAATAAGCCAGATTGATAGTAGAGAGATTGAAGAAAAAATATCAAAAAAGATAGGCAAGGAAGGATATGTGATTGTTGATATTCCAGGAAAAGATATTTTGCTATCGGAGCCACGCCTAAAAAAAATGGATATTAAAATATTAGATGGAAAAAGGATAAAGAAGCTCAGCGAGATTACACCTATTGCAAATGCTTTACAGTTAAGAGGCATAACGGAGTGGGCTTTGATGGTATGCTCTCCAGAAAAATATAGAGATGAGGTAAAGAAATACGCAGAGAAATTATTGTTTGCAAAATAATACCTTATTTTGGTAGAAACAAATATATAAGCTTTTTGTTTATATTTTTGGAGGCTGAAAATGAGAAAAG
>JAGGSX010000046.1 GCA_021158865.1 Thermoplasmata archaeon | reverse complement strand
AAATTTTTGGCTTGCTTGGACCAAATGGAGCTGGAAAGACAACAACAATAAGAATTCTTACAGGATTATCAAAGCCAACAGATGGCAAAGCTTCCATTTTAGATTTTGATATAAATTCTCAGATAACAGAAATAAAAAAGCATATTGGTGTTGTGCCCGATGTTTCAAATTTATATGATGAGCTTTCTGCCATGGATAATCTTATATTTATGGCTCAGCTTTATGGTGTCCCTCGCAATGAAAGAAAAGCAAGGGCGGAACAGCTTCTAAAAACGTTCAACCTATATGAACGCAGAAATGACTTATTCAGAAATTTTTCGAGAGGAATGAAAAGAGCTTTGACAATTGCTGCTGGATTGATTCATGAACCAGAAATTCTTTTTATGGATGAACCTACTGTAGGCTTGGATGTTATTGCTGCTCGCTCCCTTCGCAACTTGATAAAAAATCTTCGCTATCATGGAATAACAATTTTTCTCACAACACATTATCTGGAGGAAGCAGACATGCTTTGCAACAACATCGCCATTTTGGTTAAAGGAAGGATTATAAAAGTCGATTCCCCAAGCAACCTGAAGGCGGCGGCGCAGGGAAAATCAGTTATTGAAATATCATTTGATGGCAATCCTTCAAAATTTATTGAAATGCTGGCTGATGAAATGCCAGAAATTGAGGTAGCTAAGATAAATCATAGAAAAATCCGAATTTATGGTGGAAATCCTGATGAAATATATAGTGCTATAATTAAATTGAAAAACGGAATTAAAATAGAATCTATAAATACCATAAGACCAAGCTTAGAAGATGCATTTATAAAGATGACTGGATTGAGCCCTATTGTGATGGCTCTCGAGAGAGGGAAAAATGCGAGATGATTTGAGAGGAATAATATACATTGCATTAAAAGATATGAGAACGTATTATCTCAAGCCTCCTTCATTGAGCTGGGGGATAGTATTTCCTTTTGCATGGATTTTAGCCTTTTATTTAAGAAGCCCAAAAAGCTTTGTAGAACTTGTTCCGGGACTAATTGCCATGACAATTTTATTCAGCACAACTGCTGCAGAAGCTGTTGTCATTAATTTTGAACTCCGTTTAAAAACTCTGGAAAGATTACTTTTAGCTCCAATTAAACTTTCATCAGTATTTTTAGGAAAAATGCTTGGAGGCGCTATTTTTGGACTTATAACAGCTTTCATAGTTACGATTAGCTCTGCATATCTCTTCCACATTCATATAAGCATTTACCTTATCATGCTCATCATTGTTTCATCGCTAACATTTTCTTCTTTAGGAGCCCTGCTTTGTGTTTCAGTGACTGAAGTGTTTGAAGCTCAAACTTTATTGAATCTTCCACGTTTCACAATGATTTTTCTTTCTGGTGTTGTTTATCCTATTTCTGCCATGCCAAAATTTTTACAATATGTAGCTTATGCAATGCCTCTCACCTATACTGTTAATGGAATAAAAGCATCATTTTCAGGAAATTCAAATATGGCTCTCATAGATGGAGGAATATTGCTGTTATTTTCTATCGTTTTTATTCTCCCGGCGATAAAATTCCTTTATAAAAAATTTGAATGATTGCAGAGTTATCTTTAAGTTTTACAAGAAATGGGATGAGATTAAAAAAAGACCCGAGATTAGAAACAGAACTATAACAAAAAGAAGCGACACGGAGGAAAAGAAATTATTTCTATCGAAGACCATATATTGCTTCCACTTTTCTAACCTGAGGCAACTTTTCTTTTATATATTTTTCTATCCCTTCCTTTAAAGTCATCCCGGCATAGGGGCAGCCGCCGCAAGCTCCTTTGAGCTTGACTTTTACAATGCCCTTTTCTTCATCTACGCTTATCAATTCTATGTCGCCGCCATCTGCCTGCAGCATAGGTCTTATTTCATTAATTATTTCCTTTAATTCTTCTATCATTTCTCCACCCAGTATATGCATTCTTCAGGGCATACATCTATGCACTCGCCGCAATCTATACACAATTTGTCATCAATAATGGCAACGTCATCCATTGTTATTGCTGCCACAGGACATTCATTTACACAATCACCACACCCAATACAACATTGCTCATCAACACTGACTGGCATATTGAAAAATGAGAAAGCATTATTTAAGCCCTTTCTTCAGCCCTTTTAGAAAAAAGCGCTGGCGGAAAACTGTATTAGTTTTCTTTGGGGATGAAACACCTTTCTTTATAAGAAAGGGGTTCTTTATCATATTTAGTGCAACACTTTTTAAAGAGGTGAATTAAAGGTTTATACATCCTTTTTTTCTCTGTTCATTAATTTAGACTTTTGGTGAAGAGCCGCCGGCGGGATTTGAACCCGCGACCTGCTGATTTTTCGCGTTCTTTTCC
>JAGGSX010000042.1 GCA_021158865.1 Thermoplasmata archaeon | reverse complement strand
GGGCTCACACTACTCACTTTAACAACAGTTTTTATTCCCCCCCTTACATTAAAATCTCCTATAACTTCAATAAAGCGAGGGGAAAGCAATTTTTTCAAATCACTATATATTTTATTTGTTGCCTCTTCATGAGTCATGTATTTATCACGATATGAATTGAGGTAAAGCTTTAAAGAACGAAGCTCAACAATATACTCATCTGGAATGTATTTTATTCTTATTGTTGCAAAATCTGGATAACCTGAACGAGGGCAAAGGCATGTAAATTCAGGAAAAGATAGCTCAATTTCATAATTTTCATCTGGAGAAGGATTTTTCCATGCTTCCAGCTTTCCTTCCTTTATAGCTTTTTCTCCATATTTCATAAATTTTCCTCTATTTCAAGTTTGTTTGCTCCTCTCAAATAAATTACAGCAAGTCCCTGATTGCGAGCTTTCTTTTTCAATTCCTTATCATTTGTCAATATTGCTCCATCCATTTTTATTGCTACATCCATGACACCGTCATCCCCATCTTTCTCTGTTTCCATAAGCCTAAACCCTCTTTTTTTTACTATATTCAAGCCGAGTTGCGCCGCCCTCCCCCGGCTTCCTTCCTTTTCAGCCAATATTTCCATTTCTTTTATAACAGCAGATGGAACAATTATTCTGCAAACACCAAGCAGGCGATTCAATTCTTTTTCGAAATTTATACCAAATTCATAGGGCATCATAAGGGCATTTGTATCAAGAACAACGACTCTCATATTATCTCACCATAACCAACGAGACGCCATCTCCCTTTTATATGCCGAGATATGACAACACGCTGTCCTTCTTCTGCACATACAGGTATTTTCAACACTGCTTCCATATAATCTTTTTTAATGCTTTTAACAATTCCAACTGTTGTAGCAGTTCCAACGCTTAGCATGACCATTTCGTTTGGCTTTATATTCCCAGATGGTGAATTTTCAACAATTCTTTCAATCATGTGAATATCCATCTGCAAATCATAAAATACTGGTGGCATATTCCCTTCTTTTCCAATAACCTTTCCAGCCAGATTATCTGCCTTTGTCAAAGAAGGATCGAGATATGTTCCTATGCTCAATAAACCACCTGGTCCTGCTTCTTTTACCATTTCTCCTCCTGTAATTATAGAAGCCACTTGTGTAAAAATTGGGTCATATCTCGTTTTTCCATGTTCTTCCACTTTTATGCCGGGTCGAATTTCGATTTCATCTCCTACATGTATAACACCTTGCTTCAAAGAACCACCTATGACACCTCCCTGCAGATTATCAGGTTTTGTTCCAGGCTTATTTATATCAAAACTTCTGGCAGTATACATTAACGGCGACTTGTTTTTATCTCTTTTAGGTGTTGGTATATATTCTTCTATTGCCATTATAAGTGCATCTAAATTTGTCTCATGGTGGGCAGATATTGGTATTATTGGCGCATTTTCTGCAGAAGTCCCTTCTATAAAATCTAAAATCTGCTCATGATTTTTTTTTGCATCCTCTGGAGTAACCAGATCAATTTTATTCTGAACAATCACAACATTTTTTGTTCCCACAATATCCAAAGCCATTAAATGCTCTTCTGTCTGAGGCTGGGGACATGGTTCATTGGCAGCTATAAGAAGCAGCGCACCGTCCATTATCGCAGCCCCCGACAAAACAACAGCCATTAAAGTTTCATGACCTGGAGCATCAACAAAAGATACTTTTCTCAACATTTCTGTTTTACTTCCACAATGAGGGCATATTTCTTTTGTAGAATAGCATAACGGCTCAGGGCAGCGAGGACATTTATAAAATATTGCATCAGCATATCCAAGCTTTATTGATATTCCTCTCTTTAATTCTTCTGAATGTTCATCTGTCCATTTGCCTGTTAAAGCTTGGGTTAACGTTGTTTTTCCATGGTCGACATGTCCAACCATGCCTATATTCACTTCAGGCTGGCTCATTTCTCCTCCAGCTTACCGGCTGCTTTCAACAATTCTTCTATTGGTTTCACTCCTTTTTTTATAACCTTCATATTTATCTGTCCTATATTCAGACTTATTGTATTTCCAGCAACTGTTATTCTTTTTCTCACTCCTTTATTCTTTGGCTTGAATCCAAGACTTCTTGCAGTTAATATTTTTCTTCTGGATATACCGGGTATATCCTTCCTCATAACAAATCCATCCCTATCTGTTCCTCCTGTTATTTGCAATTTATATCCCGGCAATGAAACAAATATTCCATCCACTTCGTCCCCTATCTTTTTTCCAACCAAGGAGTTGGCATGATGCCCATCCACTTTAATCTGCCATGATTGTGCCTCATTACTTATCACAACTTTAAATTCTACCATATTATCATTCCAGCATTAAATAACCCTTTTAATATTTTTGCTTGC
>JAGGSX010000055.1 GCA_021158865.1 Thermoplasmata archaeon | reverse complement strand
TGCATCTTGAATGTTGTTATAGCCTCCTGCACCTACATATATTGTTGCTCCTTTTCCATTTCCTGCTATAGCCAGAATGGCTATAGCAGCAATAATTCCAGCTATTGCCAATATGCCCTTCCTTAAATATATTTTTTCTCCTTTCATTTTATTCCCCCTATTTTTGCCTAATAACAACTTCTTATTTATAAAAGTTGCTTTTTTTATCGGTAAAAAGAGTGTTTATTTTATTCATATTTTTAACTTCCTTCCACAATTTGGGCAAATTTTAACACGCTCTGCACAGCTTTTATGAAAAGCTGCCCCACATTTGCATCTAACAATTTCTGCATCTGGTTTGAATTTTCCAAAACAGACAGCGCATCTTTCTGACGAATGCTCCGTCTTGACTGGTATTCTTTTTTTTCTTTTCAATGCATATAAAACAAAAATTGCTAAAATTGCAGGAATTAAATACCACAGAAATGATATGTTTTTAGATGCGCCTTTATAATAAATATAAACAGAAGCAAAGTTATCTTCCCTATTTTCTTCTTCTATTTTCTTCTCAGGGTCTACAAAAACTTTTATCTCATTTTTTCCTTTAGAAAGATTTATTTCTTTTTCTATTTGTTTCTCCTCGCCATAATCAATGTCTAAAATGTCATCATAAAAAATTTTTCCATTTTTATAAAAACAAACTTCAACATTGGAGACGCTGCCACCATTATTTTCAATAAAAGCTTCAATAATTGCATTTTTTCCTCTTACAATTTTTTCAATTTTTTTTACTGCCAAATCCACAAACATCACATGAATTTCTTTCACAATTTTCCTGCTACCAGCAACTAAAGTAACATTATATTCTCCAGCACTATTGTAAGCATGGCTGACATTACTTCCATATCCAACACTACCATCTCCAAAATTCCATGTCCAACTTGAAACAAAAAAATCAGCAAAACCAAAAAAGCTAACATTCATGCCAGGCGCCGGGCACCCCGGATAAAAAGAAAAATTTAAACTGGCTTCGGGAGCAACATACAAATTTTTTTTCTCAATTTTATGCTCTCTTCCATCAAATATTTGGAGAATTACAGTATAGTTTCCTGCCATGCTATATCCATGCTTTGGATTTTTTTCATAGCTTAGGTTTCCATCTCCAAACTGCCATGTCCAATTTACAATGTTTCCAATGCTTTTGTCAAAAAATTGTATTTCATCGCCAGCATGAGGATGCAGAGGAGAATATGAAAAAGAAGCAACCAAATTATTGAAAGTATTTACAACAATGGTAGCGTAAGCATAAGCTTTTGCTCCGCCGTCATCAATTACCGTTAATTTTGCAATATAACTGCCAGCATTGTTGTAAACGTGCTGAATGCTTTGTAGTGGGCTTCCATTACCACTATATTCTGATATACCATCATTGTTTATATCCAGCTTCCAACTTGATATTTTGCCATCAACATCGCTTGCCATCATTGAAAATGTAACTGTGAGAGGAGCGTCACCGCTTTCTGGATTTGCCTGCAATGAACATATTGGCGGGCTGTTGTATGCTTGTTGCGTGGTAAAATGCCATATATAGCTGCTATTCTTTGCTCCATGCTCATCCCATGCAACAACACGCCAGTAATATGTTGTTCCATGTTGTAAAGAAGGGATATATAAAGGAGAAGATTGGTTATGACTTACTAATGGTGGATTTGAAGATGTTCCAAAATATACATCATAAGTTACAGCATCTCCATCAGGTTCATTGCATTGCCATGATAATGTTGCGTTCAATGCGACATCAATGCTTCCGTTTTGTGGATTTGGATTGATTGGCTTGCCCGGGGGATGATTTATTTTTGTTTTAAAATGCCATACATTGCTTTTATTTTCATAAATGCTGTCATTGGCAATAGCATACCAGTAATATGTTTTTCCATATTGAAGTGACAATGAATCAATTATTGCAATGCTTCCGTTTGCTACATTATTAACAACGCCTATCAGACTTCCATTATTCCAATAGAAATAAACATCCATTGTTTCATTGTCACTATCATAAACGTAAACACTTAAATTTGTATTTATTGCGACATTTGTTTCCCCATTTTGTGGATTTGGCAAAGATGGTTTTGCCGGCGGGCTATTTTTAAAAATTTCAAATGAATGAACAGAAGATGTATTTTTATTCCCACCCACATCAAAAGCATATATAGAAAAATTGTATATTCCATGCATTAAAAAACTTTTGTTACAGTAATACTCCCCTCCTCCAATATTTATCATTGAAAAATTGTGGATGCTTTTATCTGGATATGTAATATAAATGCTAACATTTGCAACTTTTATATTATCTTTAACAATGCATGTTATATTTACATATTCCCCCATCTTTACCACAACATTTCTTATTTCTGGCTTTATTCTATCTATTTTGAAGGAAATAAACTTCATTGTTTCGTT
>JAGGSX010000207.1 GCA_021158865.1 Thermoplasmata archaeon | reverse complement strand
ATTCTATTTCTTTAATGAAAGCGGATGATATTAAATTATAGGATATTATAAAGGAAATTAAAGGACGATAAATTGAATGCAAAAAAGGAGAAATAAATTTTTCTTTTGGAAGCATTGTTAGGTTAGCAAAAGTATGATATTCCTGCCATCCTCTTAAAAAATCAAAAAGAATTGGAGATATTAAAAGAAAGCCGACTAAAGGATAAAAAAATAATAAAATGAAGCCCGCGATATTTGAGGCACGCATTCCAATATTTATAAAAAATGCTATCTTCCATAAAGAAGGAAAATAATATCTAACCCATGCCATCTCTTTATTCATCCATGAAAAAATATTTATTTCCTCGTCTGATGGCGCCATCGCCTGCGGAATAAATTTTATTCCGTATCTCTTTTTTGCTGCCATCGTAAGGGTTAAATCATCCACCACTTCTTTTCTCCATATATTCTCCATGCCAATCTCCTCAAACACATCTTTTTTGATGGCAGTAGCGCCGCCCCATGCAAAATTGAATGCATTGTAAAACATTATGGCTGCCACGCTTGCATTCCATACGCTCAGCAAAGCATTTCTGAAATACCACCTATAACTTGTTGCAATATTTTTATTCAGTCCTCCAATAAGATACGAAAGCCATTCTTTGTTTGGCTTTATATCTGCATCTGCAAATACATATATGTTTCCTTTTGCTTTTTTTATTCCTGTAAGCAAGGCAGATATTTTTCCACTGCATGAAGGCAATTTTTCTGTTATCTCAATCCTTGCATTTTTAAATTTCTTCTTCAAAAAATTTGCCTCATTTTCAGTATCTACGACCAATATAACTTCATACCTCTTATAATCTTGTTCAAAAAAGAAATGCAGGTTATCAATATTTTTATCCTTGAATGGAATTATTATGGTTGCATACTCTCCTTTATCAACTTTTTTGCCTTCTTTATATCTTTTCCTGATAAATGGCCATGAAAAAACGGATAATAATCCTCCAGCGAAATTTGCAATTCCGATGACAAGAAAAAATGTATGCAACAATTCCATACTATTATAACATACTTATTTAAATAATTTTTAATAAAGTTAAAAAATTTTTTAATTCTTCTGTATGCCCATATTTCCTTTTTCCATGATTCAAGATTTCTATTATTCTTTTGCAGATTCACATCTTTCCACCGACATTAAAATAATGCAGGGGGTGGGATTTGAACCCACGAAGACCTTCATCACAGGATTTCCCATCCGAACCCTTATTGAGAGATCTTAAGTCCTGCGCCGTTGGCCTGGCTTGGCTACCCCTGCATAAAATGAAAAAGGTTGTTATTTAAATATTTATCATAAAACTGCGTTTATCTTCATTTCAGCCATCTTAATTCAATCAATTCTTTTAAATCCACGCCTTGCAAATGAGAGAAAAGAATAAAAAGAGCATTTTAATGGATGAATAAAATTATAATTGCTTCCAACTCTTACCCTTTTCTTCAATATTGCTTCTATAATATCATCTATGTTGCTTACATTTTCATCTATAATTGTATATGCCTTGCCCGCCGCCCATAAATAATGGGCATCGCTTCCTGCTGTTGTTGGCAGATTATGTCTTTCTGCATATTCTCTTGCCATTCTATTTTGCATAGGAAAGCATCTTGCATTTATCACTTCTACAGCGTCTATTTTATTCACATTAGGCTTCATAAAACGGAATGGATGGGCTATTATTGCTATGCCTCCCTTATCATGTATCTCATCAACTGCTTCATCTGCAATCCTGCTTTTTATTTCTTCTTCAATTCCTATTGCAAGTATATGTCCGCCTTTTGTTTTTATTTCCTCTCCTGTTATTATAATAAAATCTTTTAATTTTAAATTCAATGCTCCTTTTATTGTATCATGGTCTGTTATAGCCATCCCCTTGAAACCATTGTTTCTCAAAAATTTTGCAATTTTTTCTGGCTCTTCTCTTCCGTCTAAAGAATATTTTGTATGAAGATGCAAATCAAATTTCATTTATTATCAATCATACTAATACATGTTAAAAGGGCAGGCTTTCCTTCCCATTCTATTTTCCTTGATATTGCTTCTATTTTCATTATTTTTCCATCTTTTCTTTTTATTCTATAATGTGTGGGCTTTCCTTCTCCTTTCCCTTTAAGTTTTTCTTCCATCTTCTTCAAAATTTTTTCTCTATCTTCTTCAATTACTAAACTATCAACCTTCTTACCTGTCAATTCTTCTGGCTCATATCCACTTACTGTAGCAGAACTATTCACAAATTTTATCTTTCTATTTTGAATTACAAGAATAGTATTATATATATGATTTATTATATATTCATATAATTCCTTCAATTTTTTGTTCCTATCCTCCACGATTTTTTTCACTGTTACATCTTTCGCAACTCAAAATTTTCCCCTTTTTATTCTTTTGGTTTTTTAAAAAACAAAAATTTTTTTCTATT
>JAGGSX010000085.1 GCA_021158865.1 Thermoplasmata archaeon | reverse complement strand
AGAAAAGCTTCGGGAAGAGCCCTTTTTCTTTAAAAGAAAAAGTGCTTCAGCCTAAAAAGAACTGATACATTTTTCCGCCAGCACTTTTTCTAAAAGGGCTGAAGAAAAGGCTCAAAAAGTGCTTGCAACTTTGTTAGACAACAAAAAACCAGTAAATCAGAAGAAATGAAATTCCTGTTATAAGAAATATTATCCATATAATGTATAGCAATGTTATTCTATGAAGCCATTTGGCTTTTTTTTCTGGGGTATCAAAAAGCTCGTCAATTATGGAATCAACTTTCATGTTTTTCCATCAACGCTTTCATTCTCTTCCTCCTAAAGAAATCTTCCCTTTCTCTTTCTTCCAATTGTCTCTCTATATATGAAATCGTTGAAATAATGCGGGGAATGAAAATATATTCAAGTGCATTTACCCTTCTCTTGGTTTTTTCTATCTCCTTTCCCAATTTCTGAATGCTACTTTCTATAGAAGCAACTTCAACAATTTTATTCAAACTTTCCTTGGCTCTTTTTATTGTCTCATCAAAAGAAGAATTTGTTGAAAGGTATCCATATTTTAATACCTCTCCTTCCTCAATCTCAATTTCTTTTATTCTAACTCCCATTATATTTTTCTGTCTTTCTTTAATGCTTCTTTCTTTTGGAATGTCTTCAGAAAGTTTTCTTACCATATCCATTCCCATGGTCATTTCTGCTTCAATTAAGTAGTGAAAAGCTTTTGAAATAGATTCCTCCATTTCTTTCCTTTTTTCTTCTCTTTTTTTTATTATATCAAAAAAAGATGATACAAGAGCATCTCTTTTCTGAGATAGTAATTCATGACCCTTTACAGCCAAAGCCTTTCTTTTCCTTATTTGCAATAATTCCATTCTTGTTGGATTCACTCCTTCAATTATTTCCTTAGCCATCTTATCCTTTATAATATTTATTTATATATTTCTCATCAATTTTTTTCAATTCGCCTTTTGGTAATATTGACAACAATTTCCATCCCAAGTCAAATGTTTCTTCAAATGTTCTCTCCTCCTCTCTCGTTTGTCTGACAAATTCATCTTCAAATTTATCTGCAAATTCTAAATAACTTTTATCTCTCTCTGTTAATGCTTCTTCGCCAACAACAGCCACCAAATCACGTAAGTCGCAACCTTCTGCATAGGCAGCATAGAGTTGATTTGAGAGCTGATGATGGTCTTCTCTCGTTCTTCCTGCTCCAATTCCTTCTGCCATTAGCCTTGATAAAGACGGCAAAACTGCTATTGGAGGATATATACCTTTATTATGCAATTCCCTGGATAAAACAATTTGTCCTTCTGTTATATAGCCAGTTAAATCAGGAATTGGATGGGTAATGTCATCATCCGGCATCGTTAAAATTGGAATTTGAGTTATTGAACCATTTTTTCCATGAATTCTTCCAGCTCTTTCATATATCTGTGCCAAATCAGTATACATGTAGCCAGGGTATCCACGTCTTCCAGGAACTTCTTCACGAGCAGCAGAAATCTCACGCAATGCCTCTGCATAATTTGTCATATCAGTTAAAATAACGAGAACATGCATTCCCTTGTCAAATGCAAGATATTCAGCGGTTGTTAATGCAACTTTTGGTGTTATCAATCGCTCGATAACAGGATTGTTTGCAAGATTCAAAAATAAAATGCTTCTTTCAATGGCTCCTGTTTCTTCAAAATCGCGCATGAAAAAATCAGATTCTTCAGCAGTTATTCCCATAGCTGCAAAAATAACAGCAAATTCTTCCTGTCCGGTAACCTTGGCCTGTCTTGCAATCTGTGCCGCAAGCTCATTATGCGGCAAGCCGGAGCCGCTGAATATTGGCAATTTTTGCCCTCTAACAAGAGTATTCATTCCATCTATTGTAGATATACCTGTTTGAATTGGATCACGTGGATATTCTCTCGAAGAAGGATTTATTGGAAATCCATTTACATTTCTTATATCCTCTGGAATTGGAGATGGGGAGCCATCTATTGGACGAGCCATACCATCAAATACACGACCAAGCATATCTGTTGAAACACCAATCTCCATCGGTTTGCCAGTGAAAATCACACTTGTATTTTTTGTATCCAAGCCACGGGTTCCTTCAAAAACCTGGATGACAGCTTTTCCTTCCGCCGCCTCCAGAACCTGCCCGAGTCTTTCCTCGCTTTGTAGAATTATTTTAACTATTTCTCCATATCCAACTTCTTTTATCCCTTCAACTATCATCAAGGGACCAGCTATTTCACTTACAGTAGTGTATTTTATTCCTTCCATTTGGCTATTAATATATTTTGATTTTTAAGCTTTTGCAGAAACATAATAAAAGGGAAAAGGGTACTGGCTTTATTCCTTTGCCATATATATTTCAATACAAGAAACATTGGCTTTTCCGCCTTCTTTATTCTCTAGTTCTTCTGTAAATATTTTTATATCCTTGACTTGTGCATCTGTTACAAATCTCCTTCTGACAATCTCTGCTATATCCACTGCTCTCGAAATAGCTCTTCCTCTTGCTTTTAT
>JAGGSX010000053.1 GCA_021158865.1 Thermoplasmata archaeon | reverse complement strand
CCATTACTCAATGTTGTTGTATCTATACTATAACTCCATGATGTTGTTCCTGTTGCATCGCTCCATGCTCCTCCATCTATTCTTATTTCTACCTTGAGGACACTTTTATCATCACCTGCATTGCCATGAATTGTTATTGTTCCATTTACTGTAGCATTATTTTGTGGAGATGTTATTTCAATGCTTGGAGGTTGATTTATTGGAGGAGGAACATATTCAGTTATAACAATTTGCAAGACATTGCTCCACTCACTTTTCATTCCAAATTCATCTTCTGCAATGGCTTTTATGAAATATGTTCCATCATTATTCCATACATGGCTTATGCTTGCTGTTGTTCCTGAGTTATAATATCCAGTCCATTCATCAACATTGCCATCATTATTCCAATCAATGCCATATTTTATCTTATCTCCATTGCCATCGTTGGCTTTAACTGAGAATGTTATTGTATTTCCAGTATATCCAGAAGATGGAGCTTGCAAACTAGGTTTTGAAGGTGGACTGTTTTCTATTGTTGTGAAATTCCATATCTGGCTCTGGCTCTTTACTCCATGCTCATCCCATGCAACAACATGCCAGTAATATGTCGTTGAATACTGTAGATTTGGTATATGATAAGATGTTGCAGTTATATTGCCTACTTTCTTTGTCAGCGATGATGGCGATATTCCAAAATACACATCATAGGTTAGGGAATCTCCATCAGGATCATAGCAATTCCATGTTAGTGTTACATCTCTTCCAACATTCGTTGCTCCATTTGATGGCGATGGTGCATAAGGTACAACAGGAGCATGATTTACTGGCAGAAGCAAGGGATGCCAGTCTCCACCATTCGTTATATTTCCAGAACAATTGTATGGCAACATGGTGTCTCCCAAATCATCTCCATCGGTATCGCTACCATTATAATCATGCCAGTAGTTGCCGCCGAGCCATGCCCCGCCTATTATGTTGTTGCCAGCTGTCTTGCTTATATTCCATTTATTGTTTCCATTATTCCATGCATTTATTGCATTGTTGAAGTAATTGTTGTAGATTAAGTTATCAGAAGAATTTGCCATAAAGATTCCATAAAAGTTATTTGTTATGTGATTGGTAACTATGCTGTTATATTTGCTGGAAAGGTTGAATGGAGATAGGAATTCATAAGTAAAATATAAATCATATCCCCAAGAATCAATTATCATTTTAATGTAATTTCCCTCAGCAGTATGACACAACAATACCGTTCCATTCAGTATCTGATTGTTTGATTCGCTTCCATTTATTCTCTCGCTTGAATAATTGGCGCTCAAAGCATCTTGATAGTCTACTTCATCATAAACTTTTCCTTCCACTATTGCAAATTCCGCTCCATTTTTAGGAGTGAGATATCTGATTTTAGATGTAGCTTGCTCCCACTGGAAATCTGCACCCTTCATTTTCCCAATTCCTGGCATGTAATCCTCACAATCTGTTTCAAAATTGAAATTCCATATTCCATGACAAAATCCATGTATCTCATTTTCATACATGATATAAATTCCATTTGTATTTTGGTTTATGATGTTGCTTTCAATCCAGTTTGATGATGAATTGATTAATTCCACTCCTGCATATATGTTTATAGAAATATTATTATCTTCTACTGTGTTATTATCTGATGATGTAATGCATATTCCATTAACATTTGAATAAATTTCATTTCCATAGATGCTATTGTTATTTGCGGCTCCTCCCCACGTTGTATTTGCATGTCCCAATCCAATGCCATGTATATTTCCGTAAATTGTGTTTTTGATTATGCTATTATTATTTGAATTTCTTGAAAGCAGAATTCCATATTCCGCTCCATATACAGTATTGTTCCATATTTCATTATAGAATGAATTATTCCATAATTCGATGTTATCTATTCCATTGTTGTAAACAATATTAGATGAAATGTTGTTATGGTTTGAAGAAGTGAATGCAACTATACCAGCACTGTTCCATTCAGATGTATGGTTATAAATGATGTTAGATATGATGATATTGTTTTGTGAGCCTTGAATTTGGATTCCCCATAAAGTGTTATTGAATATGATATTATTTTCCATGCTGTTTTTACTTCCATTTATAACTACTATACCCCTTTCATTTGAATAAATTGTATTTCTGTTTATCTGGTTGTTAACAGATTGTTGAAGGAAAGCGCCGGCTTCACCATTATTGTGAATAATGCATTCTTCAATTGTAACATTGTAAGAATATGTGTGTATAAATATGCCATAATGTATATTTCCATAAATTGTGTTCTTCTTAATTGTAATGTTATTTATTCCTCCTAATCCATCTTCATATCCTGTTGCTATTCCACTCCATCCATTATTGAAAATTGTATTATTTGAAATTATATTATGGTTACACCATGTGGAGGTATCTTCTCCATATAAAACTATGCCATAAAACTCATTTGATGATATTGTATTGTTATAAATGTAATTATAGCCAGAGTTATAATATAAATGGATGCCAGCATATTTATTCAATCCTATCTCATTGTTTCCAATTTG
>JAGGSX010000129.1 GCA_021158865.1 Thermoplasmata archaeon | reverse complement strand
TACCGCCACCCCAAATTTACCCCTCTTCGCTATTGAATTCTGACCCATCCCTGTTTTTTGACAGTGCCACTTTCACTATGGGGATAAACATCTTCATAGTGATAAATTCTGGAGCTCTTTATTAGAGTCTACTTAAGAAGCTACGCAAAGAGGCTATTTTATCTTTGAAAATACTTAGGGTATAAATCACTCTATCGAAGAAAATGCCTAAAACAACCTTTTATGAGCCTCTTTTTATGTTAAGATACCAGAAAAACTCAAGAATATCAAGTTCCTTTCATTTTAGATCTAAATTTCGCTCTTTCTCAATAAGTAAATTTAGCCGGTAAAATGCCAACAAGGCGAAAGGTAGATGTGTCAGGAGATTGTTACCAGGGGGACCCTTTACAGGGAATAAAAAGGTTTGTTAAAATAGCCGGTATCCCCAACCTGGAAAAGTTTTTCCAGGAGAGCAGAAAGGAGGGACACCGGCTATGGAGATATTTTATCAGGAAATACAGAAAATGAAAAGGGTTGAGGCAAGAAAAAAGCTTATCAAGACCTATGAGAGGACAAAAAACATAAGCAAAACAGCAAAGCTTTGGGGAACCTCCCGCAGTGTTGTAAGAAAGTGGCTTAAAAGGTATAAAGAAAAAGGAGAAAAGGGACTGGAGGATCTATCCAGAAGACCTAAAAGATCTCCTTTTAAAACTTCTTCTTATATAGAGGAAAAGGTTTTAAAGATAAGGAAAGAAAGAGGTTATGGGAGAAGGAGAATCTCTTATTTTCTCCTTGTAGAGGAGGGAATATATCTTTCAGAGAATACTATAACCCATATTCTTCGAAGAAATGGGGAATGCAGGAAAAGGAAAAAGAGAAGGGTATTTTATCCAGCAAAGTGGGCATTTGATGAGGATGCACCTTTTAAACTTGCCCAGGTAGATGTAAAAGACATTTATGATAAAGGGACCTTAGGAACATATATATGGAACCATATAACCAAAAAGAAACTTCCCCGCTACCAGTGGACCTTTCTTGAAGGAAGGACAAGACTAAGGTTTATAGCTTATTCAAGGAAGCTGCATATTACCAATGGGCTTTGCTTTGTATCTTTAGTTATGAGCTGGCTAAGAGCCTGGGGAATAAAGGAGGAAGTTTTTTGGCAGGAGGATTGGGGACAGGAATGGGGAGGAGATAATCTTGAAAAGTTAAGAAAGTTAAATGAAAAGTATTATAAACCTTACGGAGCAATCTTAGGAAGAGCACCTAAGGGAAGAAAAGGATATCAGGGAAGAGTGGAAAGATCCCACAAGACAGATGATGAGGAATTCTATATTCCTCTTTTGTCCTCTATTAACAGTGAAAGAAAGCTTTTGCAGTACGCAGCAAAATGGATATACTGGTACAACGTAAAAAGGCCTCATTTTGGCAAAGGAATGGATGGTAGGTCTCCATTTGAAAAGCTCAAAGATTTAGGATATAATCTTCCTGAAGAATTTGCTTTATTACCTCCCATAATCTTAGATGAGGTCTCTACTTTTTGGGCAGTCAGGGGTGGTAACAATCTCCTGACACCTTACAAAATTGTATTGGTAATTTATTTTTAAGGTTCGATTAATACTTTTAAGCCTCTCTGAGTTTCAGCAAGATGAATTCCTTCTTTCAGTTTATCCAGAGGTAAGCGGTGGGTAATAAGTTCTTTCACCTTTATTCTTCCTCGAGAAATTAAATTTAGAGCAAGCTCATTATGATAAGGGGCAGAGCCGTGTGTTCCCACTACATAAAACTCACCATAATGAATGAGATTACTGTTAAATTTTATAAAGGGTTCATCCTTAGGTAATCCTCCGAAGAAGTTAACTATCCCCCGGGGACTGATGATATGAAGAGCTTGTTCTTGTGCTTTTCTACTGGAGCAGGCAACAATGACTTTATCTACCCCTCTTCCTCCTGTTTCTTCTTTAATTCTTTTTACTACATCTTCTCGGGAAGGATTAATTACTACTTCTACAGGAACAATTTTTTGAATAAGCTCTATTCTTTCTTGGGAAATCTCTATCAGGATAATTTTAGAAGCTCCTTTTACCCTGGCTAACTGGATATGGATACATCCAAGAGGTCCGGCTCCAATTATAGCTACTGTATCTCCTAAGCTGATTTTAGAAAGCTCCTGTCCATTGATAGCACAGGCTAAGGGTTCAGCTAAGGAAGCTTCTTCAAAGGATAAATCTTCTGGAATATGATTAACACACCCATTTTGGATAGCATTTTCAGGAATGAGCATAAATTCAGCAAAACCTCCGTCATAATGATAGCCAATGGCTTTAAGGTTAACACACATACTTTGCATTCCTCTTCGGCAATAAAAACACTTTCCGCAGGGAATAGCCGGAGCTACAGCGACTTTTTCTCCTTTTTTATAGTCTTTTACTTTCTTTCCTACTTCTACAATTTCTCCTGCTACTTCATGCCCGGTAATTCGGGGGAAATGGATATGCTTATGGCCGTAATGATAAACTCTTATATCTGTTCCGCATATAGTGCAGGCTTTAACCCTTATTACTATTTCCTCCGGGGAAGGAAGAGGCTTAGAAA
>JAGGSX010000077.1 GCA_021158865.1 Thermoplasmata archaeon | reverse complement strand
CGCAATAACAACAGCAAAACAAACTATTTTACTGAAAATTTGTTATTGTTAAATCCTCGCAATAACAAAATGCAGATTTAAAAACAGTAAATCTGCATCTGCCCTCTACAAATTATTATTAATATCATAAATCTCATATACCATATTTGCTTTTTTATCACATGAATAAATTTAGGGCATATATCAAGCTCCTCCGCCTTCCTGGCTTGGGGGGGCTGGCGATACCACCTGTTTTTGGTGCAATTTCTGTTGGGATATATGATTTTTATCATCTTTCTCTACTTTTTTTGATAGGAGCTTTTGCAGTTATATTTGGATTTGTTTTGAATGATTATGCTGATGTGGAACTGGATAAGCTAATAAAAGAATTGCATGGAAAGCCTCTCGTGAGTGGAGCAGTTCCAAGAAAGAATGCCATTGCAATATGTATGATAACAACTCTTTTGGCTTTTCTTTCTGTTTTTTATTTGTGGAGAGGATATGAAATAAATGATTTGAGATTTGCTGCCTCTTTTTCTCTCATAATAGCTGGTTTACTTGGAACAATATATAATTTATATGGAAAAAAAATAGCTGGTTCAGATTTTCTTGTTGCTTTATCGATGTCTCTCGTTTTCTTATTTGGTGCAATTTCATTTAAAAATCCTACACTGCTTACTTGGATAATTTTTTTGCTCACATTCAATCAAACATTGCACATGAATGCTGTTGAAGGAGGAATAAAAGACGCAGACCATGATTTTATAATGGGAGTTAAAAACATTGCACTTGCATCAGGAGTAAAAATTGAAAATGGGAGGGTAAAAATTCCATGGCATTTCAAAATTTTTGGATTTTTTATAAGATGTTTATCTGGAGTCATAATTTTTCTTCCCTTCATTTATGGATTGAATTATGAGATATGGCAAATTTCACTGCTTTTTATTTTAATTGCAGTAGTTTTATACTTAGAAATAAAGCTTTTAACAATAAAATTTTTTGATAGGAAAAAGATAAGGAAATTAATAAGCTCTGCAGCTTTTTTGAGATATTCCATTGTTCCAATAATGCTGATAAGCAAAATTGGGTTGCTTGCATTCATATTGATTGCTCTTCCAATTCTGTGGTATATTGCTTTTGTTCCATTAACAGGGGCAAAAGCATTTCAGCCGGAGATGTAAAATGAATATAGCAATAGTTGGCTCTGGTTTGGGTGGGTTGGCAACTGCTGCCAAACTTATCAGAAAGCATAAAATAGATATATACGAAAAGGAAGCATTGATTGGAGGAAGGACATTAACTTTAGATGGTATAAATGAAAATTATAAAAAAACAATTGCAAGATTTGAAATGGCAAATGCATTTGCTTATCCATCATTAGACGAATTATATGATATTACAAAGGGCTATAAAATTGATCTTGGATTTCATTTAATAGGCGGGGGAAAAAAAGGGGCATGTGTTAAAGCATTGCGGGAAATAAATGCAAGAATTGATTTCATTGGCTCCCGCTTAGGATACATCGGAGAAAAAATAGAATATCCCATGCTATCTCTTAGAGATAAAATGAGAATGTTGCCCCGCATAATGCAGCTTTTATTTTCTCGTCGTTCAACCATAGAATCAATGAAAAAAATGTCAATTGAAGAAGCAATAGAGGTATATGGAAGAGGAAAATTGAAACTTATTCTTGAAATTTTCCCCAGGCTAATATCAACTGTAAATGATTTATCAAAAATTTCTACTAGCGAAACATTGTTTGCCCAGCGCGAGATGCTCGGCGGCAGCCCTGTGGTTTATCCTGTGGGTGGGCTGAAAAGCATATCAAATGCTTTTGCAGAATATATTAAAAAAAATGGGGGAAATATTTTTATTGAGAGGAAGGTTAAAAGTGTTGATATAGAAGATAACAAAGCTATAGGAATTGATGGAAAAAATTATGATGCCGTTGTTTTGGATATGCCAGTTCAGAAAATATTTTCGGTTATAAAAGAAAAACATTTTCCAGCGAGATGGGTCAAAAAAATTAAAGGACTGAAGGCAACAGGAAGCATGGTTGCATACCATGCTTTGAATAGAATAGATGAAAAATTGATGGACAAATCATTTGTATTTGTTGAAAAAAATGACGGTTTTGATGGAAATGCAATTGCAGGAATGATTGATTTTAAAATGGCTAATCCAATTGCAGGGCTTTCTCCAGAAAAAAAATATCTGATTCAATCCTATGCAATTTGCAGTCCCGAAGAAGCAAAAAATAGGAAAAAATGGGATGAATTGAAAGAAATAATTAATAAAAATTTGGAGAAATTGATTCACGGATATAAAAAAAATCTTGAATGGGAAATATACAATACAATATGGCATTTAGATGGAGTTGCAAAAATAATAGATAATGAAAAACCCAGTGTAAAGACACTAATAAAAAATTTATATTTGGCAGGGGACAGTGTGAATTCAAAAGGCGTCGGCATAAACTGTGCTATTGACTCAGCAAACTTGATAGATGGGTATATTTAAATTTATTATATGCTTGGGTTTGGTGCGTAATGATTTTCTCTATTCACTATAATTCAGGAATTCTTACTCCTTCCAGATAGGAATTCCTATGTTATCATAATATATTTGGCATTATGGAAACAGAGTTTTCCAAAATGAATGAAAAATTGGTTCAATTCCTCAATTTTCAACTAAA
>JAGGSX010000028.1 GCA_021158865.1 Thermoplasmata archaeon | reverse complement strand
TGAGATTCTGAGAATGCTGAGTTAGGGTTAGATGGTTTTTCTCAAGCACGTGTATTTTATATAGGACGCTTCCTTTATCTATAACATTTCTTGCAGGAGATTTTGAAATTGTATCAATAACAATTATTCCATGCAGATACTTTTCGCTATGTATTTTTCCATTTTTAAAGTAGGTGATATTGTAAAATTTTCCAGCTTCCATATTGTTTGAAGCTTTTTCAAAAGATGTTATGTTATTAATAGCCTTTCCATTTAAAGAGCTTATTATACTCCATCTCTCAACATTTTCAAAATTATTTGCAGCTATAACACCATTTTCTTTTGGTTCTATGCTTGGAGAAAAAATAAAGGCAAGCAATAGAATAGAAATTATAGCAATAATTATATTTGTTGATGGGCCGGCGGCAAAAACTCTTGCTCTTTTCATTCTCTTTACTTTCATCAACTGTTCTTCATCCGGTTCAACAAAAGCCCCAATTGGCAGAATTAAAAAAAGTAATCCCAGAGAATTAACTTTGATTTTTCCAGCCCTTGCCAAAATTCCATGTGAAAATTCATGGAAAATTATTGCAATTGCCAATGCTATTATCCCATATCCTATCGGAATGACAGGATTTATGCCAGGCAGTCCTATTATCAGACGAGGAGATGGAGCATTTTGAGGAGGCATTTTCAATGATATTATCACATTCCATATAACGAGCAGGCTTGTAAGAATCATTGCAATTACTGTTATTATTATTGCAGCATTTCCATAACCTTTCCAAAATTTTCTTTTTGCTATTCTGTCTATAAATTTTTTTCCTTTTTCAGTTTTCCACATTATCAAGGGGCCAACTAAAGTGAAATGTTCTCCGCCCTTCACTTTTGTCAAATACATCAAAAAAACCCATATTCCGAATATTGTTACCAACTCTGCTATCAATTTTTCCATCATTCTTTCGCCTTATAGATGTCTTCTACAATATGGTATAGCACAGTGCCTATAAATGCTACTAATACAGCACCAACCATTTTTGTTATGAATGAAAAAGAAACAATCTGGGCAACTATCATATTCATTGAATTTTCTTTAAGTATTTCAATTATTATTTCGAGAGAAGCAGAAAATATTAAACCAAAAGCTATTAGTGAGAATGGGATTATAACATAATGCCATAAAACTTTCCTCTCCTTAAAATAAGCATCGACAAATCTCCCCAATGGAATGAAAAGTATAGCAACTATGAACCACCATATTATGCCATTAATGAATTCAAGTATCTTTCCGCTACTTGGCTGTGAGAGAACCCTGCTTGTTGAAATTATTGATATTATTATTATAAATAGAGCTATCAAAACCGAAAAAATGGTCAGGCGCCCGCTTTTCAAACCCGCCGCCACCTCCTTCCCAATTTTTGAAAATGCCCCTTCTAAATGCATGACCCGATAAAGCAAATAAAATCCCAAAGCTATCAAAATCAAAGAAAAAGCTATTGATGGCGAGCCAAGGAGGGCGGCGAAGCCCCATATAAGAAAAACTATAGCAATTGGAAGCATGAATTTTTTTTGCAGCTTTTCATCTTCCATCAATCTTTTTATTAGATAATAGAATCCTTCCAATGTCTTGCTCTGTTTTATGACAACACGCCTTATGGAATCCACCTTTATTCTTGATTCTATAATTGGCAGTATATATTCATCTTCTGCTCCATCGCTCACGAGTATAACACTATCTGGCTTTATTTTTTCAATGACAGTATCTAATTGCTCAGAGATTTTTTTATCTGATGCCAATCCAACTTTTATATCCCCACATATTGTCGCAATTTCTGCATTATCAAGTTTATCATGTGTTGCTATGGCTGAAAACATGCAATTAACATCCGAATCTTCAGGGTCAATGAGAGCGAGTCTTTCAGCAGCCTTTAGATTTTTCTCCCTACCAATGACAGGTGCCATTATCTTGGCTTTCCTTCCAAGGTCGTCGTCTCTATCAACACACAAAACCAATACTTTTTTCATTACGAAAATCAATCTTTATAGCATATAATAAAATTACGATTTTTATTTCTTTTTAAATATGCAAAAAAATCTTGTTAAACTTTTATGAACTCTATAAGGATGTATTTCTATCAATTCAAAATATTTTTTGCCAATTTTTATCATTTCTTTATTCGCAATTCCCACTATAGCATATTTATTGTATTCAATCCATTCATGAATTTTTTTGAATGCTTCTTCATACAATTTTTTCATTTCATCACTTAAATAAGAAGCCCTTCCATAGGGAAAATCTGTAACAACCGCATCTACATTTAAATCAACATTTCTCATATCATCTGAATAAATTTTATAATTTCTTATCCCAAAATATTCCATATTGGCAACACAGCCTTCAGCAATCCATTCTTTTGCTTCTATTCCAACAACTTTTGCTCCCATCAATGATGCCTCAATCAATATGCTTCCAGTTCCGCAGAAAGGGTCTGCAACTATGCTATCTTTTTTTATTCTTGCAAGATTTGTTATTGCTCTTGCCAAACGAGGATGCATTGTTATGGGGAGTTCAAAAGGTTTTTCTTTTCTTTTTTCAAATCCGTGTCTATCTATTTCATAAATTTGTCTGCTTAAATAAAATTTTTTTCCAGGAAATATTTTTATTATGTTCATAGGCTTTTTTAAATTAATTTTAT
>JAGGSX010000128.1 GCA_021158865.1 Thermoplasmata archaeon | reverse complement strand
TCTTTTAACAACCCATCTTGCATTATTATTTTTATTCCTTTATACTCTATCGCTTTTCCCATTCCAATGCCTTTCTGTAATTTTTCTATTTCTTTTCTTAGCTGTCTATTTTCTTTAATAATTTTTTCTGTTACTTCTGGAAGTTCATAAAAATCTGTTTGCAATTTTTCTGATAAATTTTTTAAGATGTCTTCCTGCTTTTGAATATATTCTAATGCTTTATCTCCAGCACAGAAACGGATACGCTCCACTCCATCCTGAATGCGTTCAATTCCAATTATTTTTATCATTCCTATTTCTGCAGTATTATCAACATGAGTTCCTCCACATGCTTCAGCATCTATTCCAGGAATTTCAACAACTCTAATGATACTTGATTTTGGAGCTCCCCCCTGATACAATCTCATTCCATATTTTTTTTCAGCAATGTTGCGTGGTATAAATTCCTTTTTTACAGGTAATGAAGAAGAAACGATTCTGTTTGCTATTTTTTCTATTTCTCTTGCTTCCTCCGTGCTTATTCTTTTATAATGAGTAACATCCAACCTTGCTTCATTTTCATCTAAATCACTTCCAGCCTGCCATATATGATTGCCAAGCTTCATTCTTGCAGCAGCATTTATTACATGAGTTGCTGTATGATGACGCATCATTGCATAGCGACGCTCCCAATCTATAACCCCATGGACTTTTCCTTTGTCCAAGCCATTTACATAATGCAGGATTGCCTTTCCAGCCTTTTCAACTTTTTTAACCCTATATTTCCTTCCATTCTGGATAAGATAACCAACGTCATTTTTCTGCCCGCCGCCTTCTGGATAAAAAAGAGTTTTATCTAAAATAACAAAGTCATTTCCTTTATAAATAACTTTTGCATCAAATTCTTTTTTGTGCTCATCTTCATAATAAATTGGTTTTGTTTCAAAATTGTATTCTTTCGCTTCTTTTTTCTTTTCTTTCTTCACTTTTGCATGCATCTCTGCCACCAGTGATTCAAAATTTTTTGGAATATCTATACCAACAATTTCTTTAACAATTTCAGGGTGTATTCCATGCGAGTCATACAATTTTATTAAATCATTGATTCCAATGCGTTTTTTCTTTCCCATCCTTCTTACCATCGCCGTTCCTCTTTCGATTGTAGAATAATACTTTTGAGTTTCTATTTCCAATATTTCCTTCATCCTTTCCTTTTCTTTTGCTAATTCTGGAAAATCTTTTTTGAGGTATTTGAGATGTTCATTTAAAATGTAAAACATATCTTTATTTGATTCTATTTTATCTAAAAATCTCAGGCTGCGTCTTATCAACAACCTTGCAAGATAACCCACTCCAGTATTTGATGGCACCACACCATCTCCAAGCATAAAAGCAAGGCATTTTGTATGGTCAGCTATTGCATAAACATATTGATTTTCCTCTCCAATTTTTTTGATAACTTCAGGAAATATTGCATCATATATTGTTTTGCTTCCATTAACAAGCCAGACAATGCGTTCAAGTCCATAACCTGTATCAACAATTTTCAAAGGCATTTCATCATATTTTGCTCCTTTAACAATATACTTGCCATTGCTATTTTCCTTCAAATTCATGAAAACGAGTGTTGCTATCTCAAGCCCGTTTACTATAACTTCAAGGCATGCTCCGGCATTTCCCCCGCCAGACCATTCTGCTTCTTTATAAACAACATCATCTATGCCAATGCTTGCGAGAAAATCATTACAATATTGTATCGTCTCTTCATTCCAATAAATTTTCTGACTATTGTTGAAAGCATGATGCCCCATCATTTCAAATATTGTTAGATGTCTTCCACTTATCCCAACTTCTTCTAAATCATTTAACCTTATGCTGGGCTGTGATATCACCAATGGATTTGCAGGAGGAGGAACCAAGCCAGAAGTAACATGGGGTTGAAAGTCAGCTATTGAAGCTATGGTCAAATAAATGTCATCTCGCCAGCGAGCCACCACAGGGTATCTCCTTATCACTTCATGTCCATTTTTTTCAAAGAAATGCAAAAATTCTTTTCTCATTTGGCTTATTCCCATTTTCTTTCCAACTGGATTCCCAATAAAAGAATAATCACTACATGGATATTCATTGCATGTTTGTCTCTCTTCTTTTGTCCAGAAATATGCTCCGCATTTTTTACATTTCTTTCTAACAAATCCTTCTTTCTTAAAGAAATTTAGTTGCAACAATTTTTGCAATTCAGGATGCATTGATGTATATAACTTGTCATTTATAAATGTAGTTGCCTTTCATTATATGGCTTAATTAAAGGCATCCAATCAAATTGTATTATCGGATATAAAGGATAAAAGAATGCTATTATTGGCTTTGGAATCATACCAATCCAGTTATCCCAGTAATTTCTGCTGAGCCTGTTTGTCCAGAATAGAGGCCATCTCGCCCAATAATATACATGCATATTTTCTTCATTATCTATCAAATTGTTGTGTGTTACAATATTAAAATAGGAGCCATATAAACATATTCCCCCATGTGTCATTGCTAACAGTATTTCCATATATGACACAATGATTGCTCCGCCATAATGAGATTCCTTCTTTGGCGTTATCAATTACTATATTGTTTTCTATCGTTATTTTTCCTATTTCTTTTAAATAAGTTTCTAAATCCACGCGGATTCCTGCATCACTGCTATTTTTTATAGTAAAATGACTTATGAGAACATCACTGGCGAAAATGAAAATAGTATTGTTTCTTTTAATCCCATCTATTATGGTTGTTTTCTCATTTTCTCCAATCAAATTAATGCTTTTATTGATAACCAAATTCTCATAATATGTTCCATTATATACAAAAATTGTATCTCCA
>JAGGSX010000076.1 GCA_021158865.1 Thermoplasmata archaeon | reverse complement strand
CAGTTCTTTTTAGGCTGAAGCCCTTTTTTAAAGGGCTCTTCCCGAAGCTTTTCTTTTTTGAAAAGAAAAGGCTCTAACCATTGTTTATTGGCTGATATGGATTGAATGCTGGGTCGCCATATAAGTTGAATTCATGCAAACATACATATTTTTTGTCTAAATAATTATCATAGCTGAATCTTCCCTTCGTATATGTATTCTTATTGTATATATTATCCAAGCCGGCGACATTTAGCGGCGGCGTCCATAGGAATGTGGAATTTGCATCCTTTATCAAATATTTATTTTTTGCATCTCTTAAAGCCATACCAACTGTGCTATCATTTTTTGCCAAGTCATTTATAAATTCATTTGAAATAACTCCACCAAAATGCAAATCTGGATACTCACCTTTTAACATTAATCTTAGCCATGCATCAACAAATCCTTTTGCTCCAAATCCTTTGAATATCAAGCCCGGTTCTAAATAGCCAGGATCTGCTGTAACCCTTGTTGAAGCAACCATTGCATTGACCCCAGCATGTATGTATGCCTGCGTCAGGCAGTTTTGAGGGAGTAATCCATCTGTTCTTCCAACAATGCAACTTTCAACAAATATTACACTTGGACCATAATCATCATTCACTACATATCTTACTGCATAAGCTCCCCTGCTGGATAAACCGCTCATTATTCCAAGTGGTTCTAAAAACCTTGCAAGCCATGTTATTGGTGGAAAACCTCTTGCATCAAGTAAAATATCTCCTGCTTCATATAAATAATAAATGCCATGGTCAAATGCAAATATGAGATTGCTGTTGCGTTGGTAATTTCCACCTTTAACAACATTTTTTCCACTAATCAATTCAATAAAATGAGGAAATGGAATATTAAAGCGAGATGTATATCTTGCTAAATTTTCAAAGCCATCTCGCTGAGAAGCTGTTAATATTGTGCTTCTTACATTAAATCCGGCTTGAGCCACATCATGAGAAATATGCAAATTTGTGAAATAACTTTCACCACTCGGCCATTTTGTTGGCTCTTCCCCACCTGATATCATGCCAGCAAGCGCCGATAATACAGGAATCCACTGGAATTCCAAGCCGGAGCCAGTTTGAACTGTTGCATTGTTTTTCCAATCTCCAAGGCTATCTATTATTTCATTATATGCTACTGTTCTTGCAATCAATGCTGAACAATCTTCTGCATCATATCCTGTAACCCTGCCAACAGCATTTTCCATTGTTGGATAATATGTAAAGCTATCATTTTCCCAATCATTTTTGTTAGGATCAATGTCGCCATAAAAGAAATCGCTCGGCAACTGAACACCAATTATGTTATCACTATCAGGATTATGATAATAGAACATTGGAACCATCGTTGGATCAGCCATTATCGCAATATAAATTGGATTTTTTGTATAATAATTATGAAGCCCTTCTACATCATCAGAAGATATATTTGCAATCCTTGAAAGAATTTGATTTAATTTTTCATGAACTTTGAATAAATGCTCATCGCATGGTTTAACCAGTTCTTCATTTGTGGAAGGATAAACAACTCCTTTTACTCCAATGCTTTCATTTCCTGCAAATGCAAAGCTTTCATTAGCAAAAACAATTCCATGGTGATATGCTGTAAGATAAGGAGCCATACTTGAAAGATTTTTCATTAGTGGTTGCAATGTTCCATTCAATTCTTCCACTTTTATTTTCAACTCATATTCACCACTTGTTCTTTCAACCCATCTTCCCAATACTTCAGCAGTATATTTTCCAGGCTTTCCATAAATTATCGTTTCATAATGAACTTTATCTTGGGTTATTTTTCCATTTTCTGTATTCGGAATCCCTGCTGCTGTCGATGTATATACATAGGTTTCATTATCTGGACCATATACAAGCAAAATTAAATCGTCACCTAAATCGCCCACATGTTCAGAATTTTTATTTATTAAATCTATATTTAAGCGGACATATTTTGAATAAGGAACTTCAAATTCATGTATGCTAAACATTCCACTCATCAAAGCATGTAAAGTTTGGGCAGGTAAAATATCAACCGAGCTTGTTACATTATCAAAATCATAGGTAGTTGTATTCAAAACTTGAACCCTCTTTATATCAAGTGGATTTGTAATTGTTATATAATCAACGCTTCCAAATTTCTCCTTTATAAAATCTATCATGAAATCATTTATTTCATCGACATTTTTAAAATGCCATGTCATTCCATGCCCCTGTATATTTCCACAAACAAAAGTATATCTCACCCCAAGCTTCTTTAAAATGCCTCTAACATTGTCTGTATCTTTCGTTACAAAAATTGGAATATCAAGATAGCTCGCCAGCGGCGCCGCCGCAACGCCAAGCTTATAGCCATCAAAGCTATCCTCAATTAGGAGGGCAGCATCGCTCTTTTTCCATATCTTGCTTAAATCTTTTGAAACATTTTCAGCACTTTTATCACTTATCTCAATGTATGATTCTGGAACCATGCCTTTAAATCTTGTTATTGCTTTAGATGGATTTGAAATGTTTTCAACTAACAATGGCTGGACATGAATGCCATTATCATAATACAATGATACAGGGGTTGCAATTATTGCATAGAATGGATTTTCTTTGCTTACTATAATCGGCAATGCTTCTTCATTTCTCTCTGAAGATATTTTATCAATAGTTTCCATACTGAAGCCCTCCACTTCCTGAAATTTTTCAATACAGCCTGTAAAAGCAGGCAATGACATTATTATAGCCAATAACAAAGCCAATTTTTTCCTATCCATTTGTATCCCTCTGAATGTTAATACTTTCCTGCCTATAATAATTTCGCTTATGCCTACGAAAGATTTTTAACAATGGCTACAATACATACCGATAACATGAATGCAAGGGAA
>JAGGSX010000048.1 GCA_021158865.1 Thermoplasmata archaeon | reverse complement strand
TTGAGTTATATAAATGGCAATATCACTGTCTTCAATGATTCCGTAACAAATGGATATGCCACTGAATTAAAATGGATAAATTTAATGGACCCTGTATATAATTTTTCTACTGAAATACTGCCAGAAATACATAACTATTTTAATCTCTCCATAAATCTATCAACAAATGCATCATCTCATGGAAAGTTTATCATAAAAGGCACTCATTATGGAGAAGAAGCTACCATACAGAGCTATGAAGCATCTCCCGGGGATATGGGAGAAATAAAATATTCTTCTGAGAATGCATATTTTGTGGATCAGGATTACATATATGAAGGCGGCGCCGTCGTATTGAGCCAGAATACAGGCAGCAGTATTTTGTATCCACCGATGATAAATATAGAAAATGCAAGTATTCCCTATATAAACTTTACTGTTGTGGATATCAATGGAATAGCGGGGAAAACAGGGGCAGCTGGCTATGGAACATATTCCATAAGGACAAATTACACATCTTTCAGTCATTGGGAAGCAATCGGAAATATAACATTCAACATATCAAGTGATTACATAATAGCATGGAAAAATTATATAATAACAAAACTCAATGAAAGTGGAATTCAATATACATATTCCGAAGGAAGCAATTTTATAGAATTTGTTTTCCCCCGCATTCTTATGAGCATATATAAAGTCAGGGTTTCTGCACAGATTGGGCCGGGATGGGTAGAATAAGTTATGTTCTCAAAATCTTTTCCGTTTCTTCCACAGCTATCAATTTTTTTATAAGTCTGTCCTTTTCTTTTCCTATCATGGCATGCTCCAAAACTTCTCTCAAAGTCGAAACAGGGATAATCTCAATTTTATCCCTATATTCATCTTCTATTAAAACATCCTGAATGTTTGCTTTTGGAATTAAAACTTTTTTTATTCCCGCCTTTGCTGCCGCCTCAATTTTTGCGGTTACGCCGCCGACTGGTAACACAGTTCCATGAATACTCAATGAGCCAGTCATTGCAACTTCCTGAGAAACGGGAACTTTTTCCATTGCAGATATTACTGCTGTGGCAACAGATATTGATGCGCTATCTCCTTCCACGCCTTCATAAGTTCCTATGAATTGGATATGTATGTCCTTCCTTGATATGTCCTCGCCCATGTATTTTTTCAATATTGCAGAAACATTTTGAACAGCTTCCCTTGCTATTCTCCCAAGCTTGCCAGTTGCTATAACCTTTCCTTCTGACATGGAGCCAGCAGGAGTGACTTCTGCCACTATAGGAAGAATTAAACCAGAATATTCACTTAATGAGGGGTCTGCAGACATTACTGCAAGCCCATTAACTGTTCCAACTTTTGCTCCAGTTGTTTCAAAGTATCTATAGGATTTCTTTCTTTCAATATATCTATCAGCAACCTGTTGTTCCAGACTTCTTGCTATTTTCTTTGCTTCCAAAACATCTTCTGCTGAAACAATTTTTTTTCCTTTGCTTTTTGCAAGGTCTCCAGCGACTCTTATCAACCCTCCCAATTCTCTTAATCTTAAAGAAAGCCTTCCTTTCTGTCCGGCTCTTCTCTGCCCTTCTCTTATTATTTCTGCAACAGCATATTTATCAAAATGAGGTATCTTTCCATCTTTAACAACTTCTTGAGCTACAAATCTTATCAATTTTTTTCTATTCTCCTCATTGTCTTCCATATCATTTCTCATGTAAACTTCGTATCCATAACCCCTTATTCTGCTCCTCAATGCAGGATGCATTCCCGCAACGGCGTCTAAATTTCCAGCACATACCAAAATAAAATCGCATGGAACAGCCTCTGTCTTAACCATTGCTCCTGCACTCCTCTCAGATTGTCCTGTTATGGCAAATTTTTTTTCTTGTATGGCAGTAAGCAAATGCTGCTGGGAAGGTAAGCTTAATGTATTTATCTCATCTATATAAAGAACTCCTTTATGTGCCCTGTGTATGGCTCCAGCCTCAACCCGCAGATGGGGCGGCGTCTCCAGCCCGCCAGCCTGAAATGGATCGTGGCGGACATCTCCAAGCAAAGCCCCTGAGTGAGCAGCTGTTGCATCTATAAAAGGAGGCATATCATCTTTATCGTGGATTACCAATGGCTTCGGAATATTTGCTTCTTCTTTTCTTTGCAAAATACTTCCCCTTCCAGCTATCAAATAAATCATTGCCCCAGCAACCAGTCCAAACAAAGCGAGCATCAAATCACGCATTATTACTGCTCCAACGAGAGATGCTATTATTATAAATGCAACTATAGTTGACATTAATTGAGCCTGTTGCTGTTCTCTTTTCCTTGCTTCAATTTTCATCCTCTCAACAATTTCCTTTCCTTTTCCAGCAGGAACAACCCTTATCAATGGTGTATTTGGGTCTTCAGAATTAGGATAAACAAGAATATCTTCAAGCTCTTCTTTTGGCAAAAATGCTGTCATTGCTCTTGCAAGCATTGATTTTCCTGTTCCGGGGTCTCCTATCAACATTACATGTCTCTTTTGTTTTGCAGCCTGCCTGACAACTTCAACAGCATGGTCCTGCCCTATCACCTGATCTATCAATAATTTTGGTATTTCTACATCTGATGTTGTTTCAAAATTTTGCTTTTCTATCCATGCATCTATATCAAGCAAATCCATTCTTTAAATAAGAAATTACTTTTATATAACTTTTTTGATACTGTCAGTGTCTCCGAAAGTGAAAATTTTTAGAAAAAATTAAGCCCTGAGAGTTTATCCCAAGGTTATGGGAGGGGATAAACAACCCAAGGCCAGTAATAAATTCTTAAGGAAATTAAATAGGTTTTCATTTCGTTTTATAGATGGCAAAATCAATTTTCATACAAGATATAATTCAGCATATAC
>JAGGSX010000153.1 GCA_021158865.1 Thermoplasmata archaeon | reverse complement strand
TGGATTGAGTGAATGCCTGCAAATGAATGGACGTGACAATGCTGAAAAAGTGAAATATTACATCAAGTATGCTTATGATGAGTGGCATATAAAATATGTTCTGCTTGTAGGAGGAAGAAAACCCGGTTTGCATGAGCGATGGTGGATGCCTGTTAGATACGTCAGCAATGCTTTTGGCAGCGGCTTCTGGGCGGAGCCACAGTTTTTGAGTGATTTGTATTTTGCCGATATATATGATAGCGATGGAAAATTTTCTTCATGGGACACAAATGGAAATGGAATATATGGAGAATGGAGAAATGGAAGTGTGGATAAGGGGATAGATTTAAAGCCAGATGTTTTTGTTGGCAGATGGCCTGCGAGGAATGAAGAGGAAGTTAAAATAATGGTTGAAAAAACAATTGATTATGAAGAGCATGCTTATGGCTCGACATGGAGTAAAAGAATTGTTGTCGCTGCTGGAGATACATATCCAGAATATCCGACCTATGAAGGAGAAGTTACAACATCGGGAGCTTTAAAATATATCCCAGATTACAATGCAACAAAATTGTATGCTTCTCAAGGCACGCTAAATGGATGGAGAGATATCGTAAGAGAAGTGAATAAAGGATGTGGTTTTTTGTATTTAGATGGGCATGGAAATCCAATGAGCTGGACAACCCATAAACCAAACAGCACAGAATGGATTGATGATTTTAAAGTGTTTAATATGGTTCATCTGAATAATAAAGGAATGTATCCAGTATGTATTGTTGGTGGATGCCATAACAGTCAGTTCAATGTAAGTGCTTTAAACACAATAAAAATTTATAAAGGATTGAATGAGTGGTATCGTTATCTTTATAAAGGAGAAAATTCGCCAGAATGTTGGAGCTGGTGGATGACCAGAGATATTGGAGGAGGAAGTGTTGCAACTTTAGGATGCACCGCCTTAGGTTATACAAAAGAAGACAAAAAATCATGGGATGGCGCAACAACATGGCTTGAACCACATTTCTTCTGGGAATATGGAGTCAATGGAACCCATGTTCTTGGAGCTACATGGGGAAAGGACATAATTGATTATCTCAATAGATATCCAATAGATTGGAATAGCAAACCAGAAAGCGATTCTGCAATCGATGCAAAGACAGTAGAAGAATGGATTTTATTTGGAGACCCAAGCTTGGTGATTGGAGGATATGGAAGTTAGATAAGCTTTCCAAAAATATTTATCATTCATTTTTCATTCAAAATCATGTATAGGAAGGAATTAAAAATTGAGACAAATCGCGAGATGGAAATTGTTGATATAACAGATGAAGTGGAAAAAATTGTTAAAGAAAGTGGTATAAAAGATGGAATTGTAAATATTTTTGTTCCGGGTTCAACAGGAGCAATAACAACAATAGAATATGAGCCTGGCTTATTGCACGACCTGCCATCTGCATTAGAAAGAATAGCTCCCAAAAATGAATATTATAAACATGAAGAGGCATGGCATGATGGAAATGGAAGAAGCCACGTTAAAGCAAGCATAATTGGTCCAAGCATGAGCATTCCATTTGAAAACGGAAAACTTTTGATTGGGACATGGCAGCAGATTGTATTTATAGAATGTGACATAAGAGCGAGACATCGTCGAATAATTGTTAGCGTTCTGGAATAAATTTTAAAAGCAATCCATCTCCATATCTCTCAATTGCAAAAAGATGTAGCCTTATAGCATTTTCAATAGTTTTTATTCCCTCGCCGGCAGCCGGCGTGGGGGCGTCGCCACCTATTACTATAGGGGCAATATAAACATGGAATTCATCAAAAAGACGATTTTTCAAAAATTCCCAGATTGTCGTCGAGCCTCCTTCTACAAGAATTTTTTTTATTCCCCTTTCTGAAAGCAATTTCATTAGCTTTTTTATATCAACTTTGTCGCCATTTCCACATTTTATCACTTCAAGTAATCCACGTTTATATTCTTTTTCTGTTGTAACGACAATTGTTCTTGCATTTGGCTCCAAAACTTTTGCATTTTGAGGGATTTTAAAATGGCTGTCAAGTATTATACGGATTGGATTTTTTGCTTTTCTAACATATTCTTTTTTTACAGTAAGTTTTGGGTCATCCGTTAAAATGGTTCCAATTCCCACAAGAACTGCATCAACCTTGCTCCTCAATTTATGAACCCTCGCCATATCTTCTTCGCTTGAGATTCTTGCCTGCTTTTTTCCAGGTAATGCAATTTTTCCATCAATGCTCATTGCACAATTTATTATTATATATGGCCTCATACTATCATTGCTTCGGCAAACTCTTTTATTATCTTTTCTTTATTTTTTGCTTTCACAACACCACTTGCAACCAATATTCCATCAGCTCCAAGTTCTATTGCTTTTCTAACATCCTCTCCACTTTTTATTCCTGCTCCACATAAAACTTTTGAATTGCTTATCTCATTCACTTCTTCAACAGCTTTTTTTACAATTTCTGGCTTTGCTTTTGTTACTGATATGTCCCCTCCTATCAATTCAGGGGGTTCAATTGCAACATAATCTGGCGAAAAAATTGAAACAGCTTTTGCAACATCAGTATTGCTTGCGCAAATAACGCTTTCCATCTTATTTTTCTTTGCTTTATTCACAATTTTGTATATATTCTCCACCCTTAGCCTGTGCTCAGAATGATTTATAAGCATGCCACTTGCTCCTGCATTTTTTACTGCTTCCATTAGAATCCATCCTGTATTGCTTCCATAATCTATGGCATCAACATGCTGGGAAAATACATCTATTGAAGTAGCAGAAGAAACTTGATAAATATCTGAAGGCTGAACAGCTATAATCATTTTTATTCCAGTATCTTTTCCAACTTTTTCCATTATTTTTGCTATTTTTATTGCCTCATTTCCCATTCCTTCTTTATATGCTTTTGTATTTACTATCATAACATACATGATATGTAAGATAAATGATGTATTTTATTTTTTGTGGA
>JAGGSX010000039.1 GCA_021158865.1 Thermoplasmata archaeon | reverse complement strand
ATAAAGAAGATGCTGTATAATTGTTCTCGCAAGCTATTGTAACAAAATTCCATCCAGAAAGCAAACTACAACCAAACTGAATCGTATTTTGCACTACATATACTTCCACCGAAACAGTACCAGCACCACCATTAGAATTGATATATATATTACATGAGTGATATCCTTCGTATAGCCCTATTGTATTTATTGTTACCGTTATTGTATCATGTTCTCCAGTTGATGAGCCCGAGGTAGGATTAACATCAACCCAGTTAGAATAATCGGTGATGCTATAGTATAATGTATCTATTCCAGAATTCCATATTTCAAATTGCATTGATGAACTTTCTCCCTCCACAATGTTTCCAAAATCATAGAAATCTGGAGAGTAACTCAATATTGGTCCGGGTATGGTAAATGTTACACTAAAGTTCCCACTCCCTCCATTTGAATTTATATTTATCTCTCCCGTATAGGTTCCAGGCAACAATCCGGTTGTATCGACATATACAGTAACCACATCATGTGGATCGAATGGTGTATTTTGCCCGTTTTCGGGTACATAAGTAAGCCAGTTATATGAATCACTCAATTGCCAATTCAATGTTCCATCTCCAGAATTCCATATTTCAAATGTTGTCTGATATGTCTGCCCTTCTTCAACAACTCCAAAATTATATGAAGCTGGATTGTAAGAAAGCTGTGCTCCAGATGGTATATAGAACATTACTTGGAATACCCCACCCCCTCCATTTGAAGAAATATAGATATATCCATTGTATGTTCCACCAAGCCCTGTTGTATCAATTGTTACTGTTATTACATCATGTTCTCCAGTTGATGAGCCTGAGGCAGGATTGCAACTCAACCAACCATAATTTTCATTTAGTGTATATGTCAGTGTTCCATCTCCAGAATTCCATATTTCAAATGTTGTCTGATATGTCTGCCCTTCTTCAACAACTCCAAAATTATATACGTGAGGATCATACGATAACTGGACATCACTTCCTGTTCCTTTTATTCTCACAGTTGGATCTCCAAAAAGATTTGTTTCATAATAACACCATCTCATGAGATCTTCGTTTATTCTATATAGATTGTCTTCTTTCGAATCTTGGTTGGCGTGTCCTATCTCCGTTATATTTTCTCCATATATAGCATCCCAAAATTCACGATCATATCTTTGAGAGGGACCATCTGTGCTATAACTTGCTCCCCATCCATAGCGGGCATTCCAAACACCTCCAAATGCACCATGGCTACTGACTGTAAAATGCTCCGCTATACAATCATTATAATCAAATGCTCCTGCATCACATCCCTGTGAGTATGCAAAGAAATATTTTGTGTTGGTTAAAGAATCAACGTCAGATGTATCCATTTTCATGTTATAATATTCATTTGCATGCCCCAGATGGTTTATTAAATGAATGGAACTACTATCTATTGCATTTATAAGCTCTGAAACTGGCCAATCATGATTTGAATCGTCCCTATCATATAATTTTGTTATATTATACATCTCAGATGGAAAACCAAATGTGAAATAACCATGGGCATCTGAATAATCTACAAATTCATCTTTATAATTTCCGCCCCACTCTGCAACGCCTCCAAATCCCAGATATTCTCCCAAAAGCCATACATTTGAGATATATTCACCGCCACTTTCTTGGTAACCAATCGTTTTTTGCACAAAATTTTCCATCTCATCCTGATTATCAACACAAGCTCTTCCAACCCATACTTCTGCAACCAAATCAACATCGCCTCCATTTGGTCCATCATTCGGCTCACCCCATTTACCATCCATATCACTGTTATAACTTCCATCCAAACAGGCATAGTATAAATCTGATGGCATATATGTAGTATATCCAGAGCCATAAACATATAGCTTCCTTACTGGAACAACTGGATTGCCGTCGTCGGCGTCGCCACCCAGCAATACATAATCTGTTCCCCAGTTTTGATAGGCATATCTTATGAAATTTCTTATCTGAGCCTGTGTATCATTAAACATTGGATAAGATGTATTCCAGAATTGGGGATTGTTTTCTATGTCTTCAACAGTAACAACAACTGTGTCAATGCCATTTGAGGACCTATAATCTGCAAGGTCTTGAAATGTATTGTCACCAGATATGTTCAAAGAATCGGTTGTTATAATAACAAATTCGTGAAATGCTTTATCTTTTTTGATTGGATATGTATAAATCTCTTTGGGATTATCCACTTTCTTTAATACCTCTTTTCTATCTTTTTCAAAGCCGCGGTATAAATTATTTGCAGTATTATCTCTCTTTAAATAAACTTTTACTGTCATGCTTGAATAATAATATAGCTCACCAGTTTTTGGTATATATCTGACAGGATACAGATTTATTACAAGAATATTATACCCTCTAAATTTCTGGATACCAACTTTTTCATATAGGGAATGCGGGAATGGATTTGAAGAATTATATATAGTATTATTTATAGTTGTTGGAACAGGTTTTTCTCCAAGTATGAAAGGCTGTGGAGCTGGTTCAACTACGGCATTCCCAATAAATTTTGTATCCTTAGCTGTAACATCAATACCTGAAACTCTCGTTTTATATGGTAGAAGTATATAAAGTGGTTTTATAGGTAGATATGGTGAGCCAGAATTTCCTCCATTTGAAAGATCGGCCATACTTATGTGAGTGAATTCCTTACCTGCAGAAGAAACTCCCAGAGTAGGAGGCGTAAAGTTAAAATTCAACACAATTGTATTTTCACCATTTTTCCCCATTGATATTCCCACAAAAGCAGTACTAATCAATAATGCCCCCAAAACTATTGATATATTCTTTCTCATCTTCATCAAGAGCATAATGTTTTTAATATTTAAAAATATTGTTATGGCTGCTACTTCCACATCAAAAAAAATTTTTTATCATAATAAAATAAAAAATAAAGGAAAAGAGGGTTTAGCTTTTAGTAGGTTCTATTCCAAAGTTTATCAAAAGCACATTCATTTCCTTGCTTATTTCATTTCCAAGTTTGTCT
>JAGGSX010000202.1 GCA_021158865.1 Thermoplasmata archaeon | reverse complement strand
GCATAGGGAATTAGGGGCAAGCTTTACAAATTTTATGGGATATGAAATGCCTTTAAAATATAAATCTATAAATGAAGAACACATTAATGTACGCCACAATGTTGGCATTTTTGATGTTAGCCACATGGGAAATATCTTTATTAAAGGAAATGCAAAAAAATTCAGCTATTTTATAACAGGAAATGCCGAAAAAATAGATATTGGAAATGGGCAATACACTCTTTTTTTGGATAAGAAAGGAAATATAATAGATGATGAGGTATATTTCCATTTGAAAGATGGATACATGGTTATTCCAAATTCAGGAATGCACAAAAAAATAATGGAATGGATAGAAAACAATGATGGAATAAAAGCCGAAGATAAAACAGATGATTATTCAATACTCGCCATTCAGGGACCGAAATCAACTGAAGTAATGATGGAATTGACAAATTTTGATGTTTCTTCATTAAAATTCTTTGATTGTGCTGAAATAGGAAATAAAATGAAATTTGATATAAATGCAAGGATAATAGTATCGAGAAGTGGATATACTGGGGAGAAGGGATTTGAATTGTATATCTATCCTGCTGAAAAAGCAATAAAAATTTTTGAGTATGCATTGGAAAAAGGAAAAAAATATGGAATAATGCCCATTGGATTAGGAGCAAGAGATAGTTTAAGGCTTGAGAAAGGATTTATGCTGGCTCCAAATGAATTTAAAAATGGAAGGAATCCATTTGAAGTTGGGCTGGATTGGGTTATAGATTGGAATCATGATTTTATTGGAAAAGATGAATTGATGAAATTTAAGAACAATGTAAAAGAAAAGCTGATTTTTTTAGAATGCATGGATAAAGGAATTCCGAGGCATGGAGATAAAGTTATTAAAGAAGGTAATGAAGTTGGAATTGTGAGTTCGGGAGGATATTCTCCATGTCTCAAAAAAGGAATAGCACTTGCTTTTATGAAAAAAGATTTTATTTCTATAGGAAATGAAGTTGAAATAAAAGGAAGGAAAAGCATAATAGCAAGAATTATAAAAGGGCCTTTTGTTAAAAAAGGAGAATGCTGAAAAAAATATATAGTGTATCTGAAATAACAAGATACATTAAAAATGCAATACAAAATGCAAATATAAATGATGTGTGGATTGAAGGAGAAATATCAAATTTTAGAGAAGCAATAGGAAATTATTTCTTTTATCTAAAAGATGAAAATGCTATTTTGAGATGCGTTATGTTTTCTCCTTCCATTTCATATCCGCTAAAAGATGGAATGAAAGTCATTGTAAAAGGCGATATTGGAGTCTATGAGAAAAAAGGTTATTACCAGTTTTATGTTAAGGATATAAAAATAGGAGGCATAGGAAAACTTTTTTTGAAATTTTTGGAAATAAGAGAAAAATTGAAAAAAGAAGGACTTTTTGATGAAATTCATAAGAAAAGATTGCCAGAAATACCAAATAAAATAGGTGTTGTTACATCCCCAAATGGAGCTGCTATAAGAGATATAATCAATGTAATAAAAAGACGCTTTCCAGTTAAAATTATTCTTGCTCCTGTTAAAGTTCAGGGAGAAGGAGCGGCAGAAGAAATTGCAAATGCAATAAAAAAATTGAATGAAATGAATGACATAGATGCAATAATAGTTGGGAGGGGCGGGGGCTCATGGGAAGATTTGTGGGCTTTTAATGAAGAGAAAGTTGCAAGAGCCATCTTTTCCTCGCATATTCCCATCATATCAGCAGTTGGACATGAAACAGATTTTACAATATCAGATTTTGTCGCCGATGTTAGAGCGCCGACGCCGAGCGCGGCAGCTGAAATAGTTGTGCCTGATAGAGAAGATTTGATAAAAAAAATTGATAGCATTGCTAACCGTATCATAAATGGGGCAAAGAATAAAATCGATGTTGGGAAGAGTATGCTGGAAGGAATGATGAATAGGAAAGCATTTAAGTATCCTTATGAAATTCTAAGGGATAAAATTGATTTGTGTTCATCCGTTGAAGAGAAACTCAAAAATTTAATGCAATCATTTATAAATGAGACAAAAAGAGAAATGGAAATGAAAGAAGAAATGCTTAATCTTTATAATCCCTATAATGTGTTGAAAAGAGGATATGCGATAGCAATGCTTGAAAACAATGAATTATTTAAAAGTATAGATGATGTCGAAATTGGAGATAAGATAAAAATAATAGTAAAGGATGGGGAAACAAAATGTCAGGTGAAGGAGAAGAAAAAGAAATAAAATTTGAAGATGCATTAAAAAAACTGGAAGGCATAGTTGAAGAACTTGAAGATGGAAAACTTGATCTGGATGAAACAATAAAAAAATTTGAGGAAGCAATGAGGCTATGCAAAATTTGTAAGAAAAAAATTAAAGAAGCAGAAAGCAAGATAGAAAATCTTATGGAAGAATTAAAATGAAACATGCCTTATTTTTCTTTGGATTGCCAACCATATTTCTTATATTTGGGCATTTTTTGTTCTGGGATGTGAGTAATTATGATCTTTTTGATGCAATTACAACTCCAATATTATTTGCTGGCTTAGTTTTATTGGGCACAGGCTATTATATAAAAAGAAAAAATCATTTGACGCTTTTTTTGGCTTGGATTGTTTTTGCTACTTACTGGTCTCTGCAACCTGAATTTTTGTATTATAAAGAGGATGGAGATATTGCAAATGCTATATTATGCATTTTAGGAGTATATTTTCTTTTTTATATTTCTTACCATGAATATTTGAATATGAAAAGAGGAGAAAATATTCATAGCCTTAAGTTTTTGGCAGGTTCAACATTTTATGCTGGCATGCTTTATTTCACATTTAAAAAAATAAATTTGCTTGGAGGTTGGCTAATAAAGATTGTTGCACAACAAAGTGTCTTTTTATTAAATTTATTGGGATATAATGCAAAAGTTGGTAGCATAATATATGGAATAAATACACAGGTTCCTGTTTATTTTAACGGACATGAAAGTGTGCAACTAATTTTAGCCTGCACAGGCTTGCAATCAATGGCTGTATTTATTGGTGTAATAATTGCTATAAAATCTGATTTTAACAAGAGACTTAAGGCTTTTCTGATTACAGTTCCTACAATATATGTATTAAATCTCATAAGAAATGCAGGTGTTATATATGGAGT
>JAGGSX010000014.1 GCA_021158865.1 Thermoplasmata archaeon | reverse complement strand
GCAAGAGAAGTATTTGATGAAGAACTATATAGGAAATTTAGGGGGATAATAGAAGGAGTATTTGGTGGATTGGAAATAAGAAGGTTGTTATTCACCAGATATAGGAAAAAATCCATGAGAATGAAGCACATAATTGCCATGGCGATAGTGCATAACATAAACACTTACATGGCAATTTCTTTATTCATTCTGATTTTTTCGACAACCTCGCCATCCGGCAAAATTGCTTTATTGCTTCTCTTCCTTCTCTTTATATATCTCCATATAACGCTTCCATTTTTCATCTATGTTTTTCTTTATCTTGTTTATATCTTCTTCTGTAAGATTGCGGAAACGACCCTGTAATTTTAAATAATCTTCTATTGGTCTTCTTTCTTTTCTTTTTAACAACATTTTACTGTAACTTGTAAGCTTTACTTCTCCATTTATTGCTTCATATAAAACCCATGCTCCTGTTTGAACAGCAAGGCGCGCAATTTCAACAGTCTTGCTCATGTCAAATCTCCAGCCAGGTGGACATGGAGCAAGAATTTCAATATAGCGGGGACCATTAATTTCTTTTGCTTTTTTCATTTTATCATATAAATCATCAATATATGCTATGCTTGCTGTTGCAATATAAGGAATATGATGTGCCATAACAATTTCTCCCAATTCTTTCTGTATTTCTTTCTTTCCAGTCCATGTTGTTGTTGTCCATGCTCCATAAGGCGTTGCTCCGCTACGTTGTATACCGGTATTTGAATACATCTGGTTATTATAGCAAACATAAATGAAATTTTCCCCCCTTTCAAATGCCCCGCTTAATGCCTGAATGCCAATGTCATAAGTCCCGCCGTCGCCAGCCCACACAACAGGCGTTACATCTTCCTTTCCAAGCATTTTTAAAGCAGCTGCTACACCGCTGGCAGCGCTTGCTGAAGCAGCAAATGCAATATTCAATGTTGGCACACCAAATGAAGTTTTTGGAACAAGGCTTTGAACAACTGCACTGCATGAAGCTGGCACAATCAATATCGTTTTTTTGCCCAATGCCTTTAAAGCAGTTCTAAGAGCAATGGTTATTGGGCAACCAGGGCAGGCAGCCGTCCCTTTAAGAATATATTCTTCTTCTGGAAATTTTTTTATCGCCACCATTATTTCACCTCAATTCCATACCATCCATCTTTTCCTTTTTCCGCAAGTTCATAAATCCGCATTATATCTCTATAATTAACATCCTTGCCCCCCAATCCAGCTATGAATCCATAAACATCCCCATTACCTTTCAATTCATTATAAACTATGCCTCCAAGCCCCAAAGAAACAGCTCTATCTATAACAATCATTTTATCATATCTAAGCATCTCTTTAGGAAATGGACGGAAAACGCGGAGTTTTGCCAATCCGGCTTTTTTACCTTTCTCCCTGAGCTTGTCAATTGCAAACTTTGATTCAGAGGCTATCGCAGCAGTTGAAACAATAACATAGTCAGCATCATCGCATTTATATTCTTCAATTAAGTTATAGCTTCTTCCAAATTTTCTCCCCCATTCTTCTCCTACATCTATTATAACTTTTTTGGCATTTTTCATTGCTTGATTCATTGAATATCTAACATCCATATAATCAGCTGGCGATATTATATTTCCATGGGTTATTGGCTTGTCAACATCTAAGCTCCAGAGCGACTTAAATTCTGGCAAAAATTTATCTACCTTGCTTTGCTCAGGAATATAAACAGGCATTGATGTATGACTCAAAATAAATCCATCATAGCATATCATTGTTGGAAGCATTACATCTTCATTTTCTGCAATTTTATATGCCTGAATTATGCTGTCATAAACTTCTTGATTGCTTGAAGCATATATCTGAATCCATCCTGTATCGCGCTGTCCCATTGAATCATTGCTATCGCTCCATATATTCCATCCCGGTCCTATAGCACGATTTACATTTACCATGACAATTGGTAATCTTGATAAAGCAGCCCAATGAACCATTTCATGCATCAAAAGCAAACCATGGCTGGAAGTGGCGGTAAAAGTTCTCACTCCTGTAGCAGCTGCTCCTATGCATGCTGCCATTGCAGAATGCTCGGATTCAACTCTTATATATTCAGCATTTAACTCACCATTCTCAACGTATTTGGCAAGTCTTTCAACAATTGTTGTTTGAGGTGTTATAGGATATGCAGCCACAACACTTGGCTTCGCCATTTTTGCTGCTAAGGCGGCAATATGATTTGCAGTATCTATTATCTTCATTTTTTCTCCCTCTCCATTTTTATTGCTTTAACAGGGCATTCATTGGCGCATACTCCACAACCCTTGCAGTACTCATAATCTACCTCAGGATATTCTTTTTTCACTATAACTCCTTCTGGACAATAAATCCAGCAGAGCCAGCATTTTATGCACTTGCTTTCATCTATAACAGGCTTAAAAACTCTCCAGCTTCCTGTTTCTCCCATTCCCCCTTCTGTAGGATAAGATATTGCAGTTTTCATGCTCATATTATCACCTTTTCATAGGCAAGCTCCGCCGCCATGGCATTTCTTTCTCCTGCGCTGCCTTGCCATCTTTCTTTTATTGCTTCTTTCACAGATTTTATGCTTACATCTGTAAATTTTGCAAGAGCGCCAACAATGGCTGTATTAACCACGGGTATGCCTCCAACCAATAATTTTTGTTCCAGTGCAATGCTTGTAGCATCTACTGTAGCAACTTTATAAGGAAGATTGAATTCAGATGGTTTTAAATGGCTGTTAATCAAAATTATTCCTTCTTTTTTCAATCCTGATGTTACATTCACAACATCCATCAAGCCAGTATCAAGAATGACAACAATATCCGGCTCTTTTATCTGGCTTCTCAAATATATTTCTTTATCGCTTACTCTTGCAAAAGCTTTTACAGGTGCTCCTCTTCTCTCTGCTCCAAAAAAAGGGAATGCCTGCACACCAAGATTTCCGTCCTTGAAGGCAGCGCTTGCCATTATGTTGGCAGCTGTAACGGCTCCTTGACCACCCCTTCCATGAAATATAATCTCTTTCAGCATTTGGTAATGTATGCAATAATTGTTAAAAAAACTTTGGTTAATGGATAGCCTTATCGGCAGATGCAGATTAGCCTTTCTTATATAAAAGGCTAACTATTTTTGGCATAACTCGT
>JAGGSX010000156.1 GCA_021158865.1 Thermoplasmata archaeon | reverse complement strand
CATTTATTGCATCTTTAGTTAATCTTATTCCATCTCCATTTTTTCAATTCTTTCTTTTAGCATCTCTTTATTTTTTATTAGAAAGTTATTTTATCTTTAATATAATATCTTTAAAAATGAAAATTGATGAGCTTGATGTGGATGAAGGCATAAAAGAGATTTTAAAGGCAGAAGGAATAAAAAAGCTTTATCCTCCTCAAGCAGAAGCAATACCCCATGCAATGAATGGAGAAAACATTGTTGTTGCTGTTCCGACGGCGGCTGGAAAAAGTTTGATAGCTTATTTAACAATTCTACAGGCTGCTTTAAAAGGATATAAAAGTTTATATATTGTTCCTTTAAGAGCTTTGGCAAAAGAGAAATATGAAGATTTGCTAAAATTTAAAAAATTGGGGATAAAAATTGGTATTTCTACTGGAGATTTAACTGAAAAAGGAAGCTATCTCGGAAAATATGATATTGTTATATGCACAAGTGAGAAAGCAGATTCGTTGCTTCGCCATAGAGCGGGATGGCTCTACGATATTAAAATATTGGTTGCAGATGAAATTCATTTGCTTAATGATGTTTCTCGAGGGCCAACTTTAGAAACAATAATTTCAAGATTCCGTTTAATGCAGGATATTCAAATTATGGGTTTGTCTGCAACAATAAAAAATGCTTATGAAATTGCAAAATGGCTTGATGCTCATCTGGTGGAAGCGGAATGGCGTCCTGTTCCGCTTAAGGAAGGTGTTTTATTTGGAAAAAGAATATATTTTGCAGATGGAAGTGTTGATGAAATAAAAAATTCTAAAATAGAAGGAATTGTTGAAGACGTTATTTCAAATAATGGGCAGGTGTTGATATTTGTAAATACACGCAGGTCGACTCAGGCAAATGCCGAAAGGTTAAGGAGCGTAGTGTCAAAATTTTTAGATGAAGATGAAAAAAGTAGGTTAAAAAAAGAGGCTATAAATCTTGTTGAAGAAGAGAGCAACATAATTTCAAAAAAATTGGCTGAATGCATTTCTGATGGCATAGCATTTCATCATGCAGGGCTTAGTTCCATTCAAAGAGAAACAATAGAAAAAAATTTTAAAAAAGGGCTTATAAAATGCATAATTGCCACGCCGACGCTGGCGGCTGGCGTCAATCTTCCAGCAAGGCGTGTAATAATAAAAAATTTGTGGCGTTATTCAGACTCTCAGGGATATATGATGCCAATACCTGTCATGGAGATAAAGCAGATGATGGGGAGAGCTGGTAGACCTGGCTATGATGAATATGGGGAAGCAATTTTAATTGCGAGGAATAAAATTGAAAAGGAGAGGATATGGAATGATTATATAATGGCTGATGTTGAACCAATATATTCAAAGCTTTCCTCAGAGCCTGCTCTTAGAATGCATTTACTTGCAATAATATCAACAGACTTTGCAACATCATGGGATGAAATCCTGAAATTCATGAAAAAAACATTTTATGTCCATCAACTTGGAATGCTTCCAGAAGAAAAATTATGGGAAATTATAGATTTTCTTGAAAGAAATGAATTTATTGAAAGCATTGGTGAGAGATGGAGGGCAACATTGTTTGGAAGATTGACAACAAACCTTTATCTTGACCCATTGACAGCATTGAAAATGAAAGAAGCATTGAAAGGCAAAAAGGTTGGGAGTAATTTTTCCTATCTCCATGTTATTTCATCAACTCCTGATATAAGATGCTTATATGCAAGCCATAAAGATGAATGGATTGAAGATAAAATCAAAAATGAAGAATTTTTGCTTCCTGTTCCATCTTATTATGAGTCAGACTATGAATTTTTTTTATCTCAAGTTAAAACAGCATGTTTGCTTCATGACTGGATAAATGAGAAAAAGGATGATGAGATGATTTTAAAATATAATATTGGGCCTGGGGATATACATGCTAAAGTTGAAACAGCAGAATGGCTTTTGCATGCAATGCAGGAATTGGCAAGATTGTTTAACTTTGAAGCCGTTCCAAAACTTTCTAAATTAAGATTGCGTGTAAAATATGGATGTAAGGAAGAATTGTTGAATTTAACCCAGCTTAAAGGAATTGGAAGAGTCAGAGCAAGACAATTATATAAACATGGATTTAAGAGCATGTCAATGTTAAGAAAAGCAAGTATTGAAAAGCTTGCTTCAATTCCATCAATTGGAAAAAAAGTGGCTGAAAATATAAAAAGGCAGGTTGGAAATGAATGAAATTGTGATAATAGGAGCAGAAGGAAGCATAGATGTTGAATTAGTTTTGAAAAAGTTACACAGTTTTTGTTCTCCATGCCAGATTTTTGATGCCACTATTATATGTGGAAAAGAGCACATAATATCAGCATACAAACATGCAAAAAGGGCATTTATGCAAGGGAAAAACATATCCAATGGCTTGGAAATGGAAATTTTGTTATATGTGGCTGGTAAAAGGCAGATAAATGATGCAGTCAAATTTGCAGGGGCAAAAAATAATGGTAAATATGTTTTTCTTTTTATCGGAAAAAAGGAGAAGGAGGCAAGGGAATTTATAAAAAATCTGGGATTGAAAATAAACAGAAATTTAATAAAGCCAACAATAAAAAAATTAAAAAAATTTGGAATAACTGAGAAAGAATTAAAAACAGTTGATAAATCTATGCGCAGTGATTTGGTGCTCGAAAAAATAGCAATGCTTGACTTGATAAAATAGCCCGGATGGGGTAGTATGGATATCCTCGGGGCCTGCGGCAACCCAAGAACCCCTTTCTTTAGAAAAGAAAGGTGTTTCATCCCCAAAGAAAAGGGTTGTAGAAAGCCCTGAACCCGGGTTCGAATCCCGGTCCGGGCGCTATATCTATTCCTCAAAATGAACTTTAACAACTTCCTTTATGTTGTTCATAAGTTCATTATTTTACCTTGAGTAAAAATATCTACACCTATTCCTCGAGCATCCATGTCTGCAACATTTTGCCCACCTTCCTTTATATATGCGGGGGTGCTCGTCTTGATACAGTTTTAATGGTAGAAGAATTTATAAAAGAGCATTATGGGAGAATTTGCCAAAGAAAATGATGTATCAAACATTTTGTGTCATATTCAATTATTTAATTGATTCAAGAAAAATTGCAGTAGATAAAGAAGGAAAAATATGCTGGCTTATAATCCAGAATTAATGAAAAAATACATGGAAAGGGAAGACCTTGTCATCAGATAAAGAAATAAAGGAAGCAAAAACAGAAGATAAGATGCTTTTTGAATGGTTGAACAG
>JAGGSX010000148.1 GCA_021158865.1 Thermoplasmata archaeon | reverse complement strand
ATAAATTTTGTATCATCATATTAAATTGCAGTATTCATCAAAAATTATTTCTATAGCCTTGTATTAACCGTTTGGTTACTATGTTTGAAGTTCGTTTTCATGGAAGAGGTGGGCAAGGAGCTGTTACAGCTGCCAACATATTGGCTGTTGCCGCATTTAAAGAAGGGCATCATTCGCAATCTTTTCCATTTTTTGGAGTTGAAAGGAGAGGAGCTCCAGTTCAAGCATTTACGAGAATAGACAATGAACCAATAAATCTAAGAATGAATGTTTATACACCAGATGCAGTTGTTGTTCTCGATCCTTCCCTCCTTGAAGTTATAAATGTTACAGATGGTTTGAAAAAAGATGGAACAATCATGATAAATACATCAAAAAAACCTTCAGATTATGATTTTGATTTTAAAGTGGCTACAGTAGATGCCACAAGCATAGCAATTTCTCATGGACTGGGTTCATCAGCAGCTCCAATTGTAAATACAGCCATATTGGGGGCTTATTCAAAAGCAATAAAAAATGTTGGAATTGATAGTATAGCAGATGCAATAATTGAGAGAGCCCCTGCCAAGAAAGAAATAAATGCAAAAGCAGCTAAAGAAGCTTACCAAAAAACAATTTTGGGGTGGGAAAATGAAAATAAGTAAGGCAGCCATGATTGAAGAAGCTGGAAGCAGTGTTAAAAATAAAACAGGGACATGGAGAACATTCAAGCCAGTAATAAGATATGAAAAATGCATAAGATGTATGATTTGCTGGCAATATTGTCCAGAGCCAGCCATCTTTAAAGAAGACGGCAGCAGCAAGGAGGCGCCCAAGGAGCCAATAAAAAAGCTTCCTGTCCCGATAATAGATTATGACTATTGCAAGGGCTGTGGTATATGTGTGAATGAATGTCCGGTCAATGCAATAGATTTTATTAAGGAGGTGAAATGATGAAGGCTATGCTGAGAGGAAATGAATCTGTTGCTTATGGATTCAAGCTTGCAAGAATAAAAGTTTTTCCAATGTTCCCAATAACGCCATCAACGCTTGTTCCAGAAAGAATGTCGAAATTTATTGCAGATGGTGAGCTTGATGCTGAATTTATTCCTCTCGAATCAGAACATTCTGCAATATCTGCAGCTATAGGAGCAAGCTTAAGCGGAGCAAGAGTTGGAACAGCAACTGCATCCCAAGGCTTGGCTTTAATGCATGAAATTTTATTTATTGCGAGTGGCATGCGCCTTCCAATTGTTATGGGGATTGGCAATCGGGCGTTGAGTGCTCCAATAAATATATGGTGTGACCATCAGGATACAATATCTCAACGAGATACAGGATGGATGCAGTTTTATGCAGAAAATAATCAGGAAGGTTTGGATTTAATTTTGATGGCATTCAAAATATCTGAAGATAAGCGAGTTTTGCTTCCTTCAATGGTTGGGTTGGATGCTTTTGTTTTGACACATACTATGGAAGCTGTTGATATACCCGAGCAAAAAGATGTTGATGATTTTCTGGGCAATTTTAAGCCAAATTATAGAATAATTGATGTTAGCAATCCAGCTACTTTTGGTTCATTTGTTTCTCCAAAATATTATATGGAATTTAGATATGCTCAGCAATTTGCAATGAAAAGAGCTGAAAATGTCATTGATGAAGTATTTAATGAATTTGAGAAGAAATTTGGAAGAAAATATAAGAAAATAAATGAAGAGGATACAGAAGATGCAGATATCATTTTTATAACAATGGGTTCATGCACTGGAACAGCAAGAGAATTTATTAAAATGGCAAGGAAAGAAGGGAAAAAAATTGGTTTGATAAAATTAACTGTTTTCAGACCATTTCCAAAAGAAGAATTAAGAAAAGCATTGAAAGAAAAAAAAGTTGTTGCTGTCATTGATAGAAACATCTCTCCTGGGTTTGGAGGAGCAGTTTATGGAGAAATAACATCAAGTTTGTTAAATATGGAAAATCCTCCCAAAGTTTTGGACTTTATAGTTGGATTGGGTGGAAGGGACATAACATTGAATACATTTAAAGAAATTTTAAAAATATCTGAAGATGCGATGAAAGGAAAAGCAAGAGAAATAAATTGGATAGAAGTTGATAAAGAAAATGTTGAAAAGGAGGAGATAAAATGAAGGAATGGCTTCTTTCACCGGGTCATGGGCTTTGTGCCGGCTGTGGCGTGCCCATTATTGTAAAAAATATTTTGGCGGAGGCTGGCAAAAATACAATTGTTGTTAATTCAACAGGCTGCTTGGAAGTGGCTACAACAGAATATCCGAGGACAGCATGGGATGTTCCATGGGTTCATGTGGCTTTTGAAAATTCGGCTGCGGTTGCAAGTGGCATAGAAGCTGCTATGAAGGCAATGGGTAAAAAAGCAAACATAATATGTTTTGGAGGCGACGGCGGAACAGCCGACATTGGGTTGCAGGCTTTAAGTGGGATGGTTGAGCGAGGACACAATGTTTTATATGTAATGTATGACAATGAGGCTTACATGAATACTGGAATACAGAGGAGCGGAGCAACACCTTATGGAGCATGGACAACAACAAGCGAGGTTGGGAAAGCAAACCCTATTGGAAATGCAAGACCAAAAAAACCTGTTGCAAATATAATTGCTGCTCATAGAGCAAAATATGTTGCCACAGCAAATATTGCATTTTTCCAAGATTTTAAAAGGAAAGTTAAAAAAGCATTGAGCTTCAATGGAGCAAGATTTTTGCATACAATATCGGCATGCCCAACAGGATGGAGAGCAGACCCAAGCAAGTCAATTGAAATATTAAGACTTGCGACAGAAACGGGGCTTTTCCCATTATGGGAATGTGAGGATGGAAAGGAAATAGAAATAACATATAAGCCAAAAGAATTTAAGCCAATTGAAGAATATCTAAAAATGCAGGGTCGCTTTAGACATTTGCTAAAGCATCCAGAATATTTAGAAAAATTGAAGGAGGACATTGAAACATGGTGGAAAGATAAAAATATTTGATGGAAGAAATGATGGAAATTTTATCTAAAATGATAAATATCCATCCAAAATATAATTTAGATGAAGCTAACTTTAGAATTTAATGCTGATAATAATATAATTTTACCTCTTCATTATAATTATTACATCCAAAGTCTGCAATTGAACTTGGAGAGTTAATCATATCTGAAAAAAATCTTGGTTTCCCTGCAACATACAGAGAAATTTTTGAATTGCTTCATAATGCAAATTTAATAACTTGACTTTGCCATTTTTCAATTGGCAAAGTGCCATTGTATAATTTGCCAATTGCA
>JAGGSX010000174.1 GCA_021158865.1 Thermoplasmata archaeon | reverse complement strand
TTATTTTTTCAATCCAATTGCAATAGCAAAAGGATATATGAATCTAATGATTGAAGAATCTACAGATAAACAAAAAGAAGAGTTGGGGAAAGCCATTCATGCCATAGATAGGATAGAAAATGTTGTCAAAAATATTATTATTAAGGGAGAGATAGCTGAATAATTTGCCGTCAATTCTTTAATAAATGCAGAAATGATTTAGTCCATTCTGGCAAGTCGTTCGGAAAACGAGCTGAAACGATATTGCTATCTATTGCAATGCCATCAACAAAGGTGGCGCCGGCGGCTATGACATCGTCTTTTATTCCATACCAGCATGCTATTTTTCGTCCTTTTACCAAATTTGCTGATATTAAAACCTGTGCGCCATGGCATATTACTGCTATTGGCTTATTTTCAATGAAAAATTTTTTTGTTATTTCGATAGCTGATTTATTTAATCTAACTCTTTCAGGAGATTTTCCTCCCGGAATAATCAAAGCATCAAATTCAGATGGATTAACTTCTTCGTATTTTATATGTGGTTTTATTTCATAGCCCCTTTTTCCAACAATGCTTTCTCTCGAAGAAGCTATTTTCACTTCTATTCCTTCTTCTTTAAGTCTGTAATACGGATAAAAAAGTTCCAAATCCTCAAAATCATTTTCTGCAAGTATCAAAGCTTTCATAATATTATAGCAATTATTTTAAAAATTATTTGCTTACGTTCAATTGTGAAAAAAATAAAAGCAATATGGGAATTAACAAGACTTGACCATGGAATTATGATTGTTATTGCAATTTTTATTGGTTCTGTAATTACTAAGGGGCTGCCTTCAATAAATAAATTTTTATTTGCAATTTTAACTGGAATTTTTTTGGAAGCAGCAGCATTTTCTTTGAATGATTATTTTGACCTTGAAATAGATAAAAAAAATGAAAGGAATGACCGTCCTTTAGTAAGAGGTGATTTAAAGCCATCAACAGCTGTGCTAATATATGCAATTTTTTTGCCAGCCGGTATGGTTGCAAGTATGATGATAAACAATGCATGCTTTATCATAGCACTAATAAATGCAATTTTTGCAACCTTATATGACATAAAATTAAAGGAAATAAAAATAGTAGGAAACTTTTACATTGCATTCACAATGGCAATTCCATTTATATTTGGTGCAGCAGCTGTTTCAAAAAATGTGCCTTCAATAATATGGACAATTTTTTTAATTGCTTTTTTGGCGGGGGCTGGCAGGGAGATAATGAAAGATGTGATGGATTTTGAAGGAGATGCATTAAAGAATATAAAATCATTTCCATCATATTTTGGAAAAGAAGCAGCAAATTTAATTGCTTCAATCTTTTTTATTTTATCGGTGGCATTGAGCATAATTCCATTTTTTATAAACATCGATAAATCCTATTATCATGATTTAATTTATATTGCAATTGTAATGATAGCTGACGCAATTTTAGTTTATATCTCAATAACAATAATAAAGAATGTTGGTAAAGAGTACATGAGCAAATGCAGAAAATTGACTCTGGTTGCCATTTTAATAGGTCTTATTGCATTCCTAATTGGAGCTCTTGTTTGAATACAGAATGCTGATTTTGAAACTACTTCCATGCAGCAGTTCCAAATGCAGAAAAATGCCAAAGAATGAAAGATTCAATTCTGTAAAAATGAAACAAAATTTTTTAAATGGATGCTAATTTGGTTGATGAAGATGCCAAAGAAAATCTATTTTTAAGTTATGATAATTAATTTAGAAACGTTGTTTAAAATCGCAGTTTGGCAGGGTTGTTTGTAAAAGATTTTAAATTTCTTAGAAAGCCAAAACTTCGCTGGGATAAAAAGAAGATAGAAGTTAAACTGATTGCTATCATTCTCTACTTTATACATTTTCACAATTTCCGCAAATGCAAACTCTCCAGAACGAAAAGTTTATTTATCAAGTTTATTTTACAATTGTCAAAAAAATTTGACAAGTGATTTAATGTTTACAAAAATAAGAAAAAGAGATGGAAGAATTGTTGAGTTTGATGCTAAAAAAATCACAAATGCCATTGCTAAAGCAGGCAAAGCAACAGGGGAGTTTAACAGAGAAACAGCTAAAAAATTGACTCTCAGGGTTTTAAATTTAGCTCAACAACTTATTCATGGAATTCCGACGGTGGAAGAAATTCAGGATATAGTTGAGGAGGTTTTATTAACTTCTCCATATCGTAAGACTGCAAAAGCATACATTCTTTACAGAGAACAGCATGCAAAAATCAGGGAAATTGCTGCAAAAGCTAACGCGGATTTAGTTGATCAATATCTTAAAAGATTGGATTGGCAAGTTAATGAAAATAGCAATATGGCATATTCATTGCAGGGGTTGAATCATTACATCTCTTCAGAAATTAGCAAAATTTACTGGCTCAATAGGATATATCCACCAGAAATCAGGCAAGCTCACATCGAAGGGAATTTCCATATACATGACTTGGGCATGCTCGCCCCATACTGCGTTGGCTGGGATTTATATGATTTGCTGCTCACCGGCTTTAAGGGAGTAAGTGGGAAAGTTGAAAGCAGTCCTGCCAAACATTTTAGGGTGGCTTTAGGACAGGTAGTGAATTTTTTCTATACTTTGCAAGGTGAAGCAGCAGGAGCACAGGCATTTTCAAATTTTGATACTTTGCTGGCACCATTCATAAGATATGATGGACTAAATTATAGGGAAATAAAGCAAGCCCTGCAGGAATTCATTTTTAACATAAATGTTCCAACAAGAGTAGGCTTTCAAACGCCTTTCACAAATATTACATTGGATTTGATTGTGCCCGATTACTTAAAAAACCAGGCTATAGTTATCGGAGGAAAATTGCAGAATGCAAGCTATGAAAATTTTCAAGATGAAGTCTACATGTTTAACAAAGCCCTCTTTGAAGTAATGATGGAAGGCGATGCAAAAGGCAGGCCCTTTACTTTCCCTATTCCCACTTACAACATAACAAAGGGTTTTGATTGGAATAATGAGTATTTCAATGGGCTGTGGGAAATAACAGCCAAATATGGAATACCATATTTTTCCAATTTTGTAAATTCTGACATGAAACCAGAGGATGCAAGGAGCATGTGCTGTAGATTGAGGATTGATAACAGAGAGCTATTAAGGAGAGGTGGTGGTCTCTTTGGAGCGAACCCTCTTACTGGAAGCATAGGAGTAGTTACGATCAATATGCCTAGAGTAGGCTATCTCGCAAGAGAGGAAGATGACTTTATAGAAAGATTGGAAAATTTGATGGAATTGGCAAAAGAAAGTTTGG
>JAGGSX010000160.1 GCA_021158865.1 Thermoplasmata archaeon | reverse complement strand
TCACATATGTTGTTTTCATGGAGGCACCTCCAAATTTATATCATTATTATCCTTTTTATATGTTTGCAAACAATTTTGATTAACCTTAAATAATTTGCTTCATATAATTATGATGAATCTTGAAGAAATTAAAAAAATAATAGAAGATGCGAAGGAAGTTATAAGGCGGAGATATAAGGCAGAAGTTATAGGCATATTTGGGTCATTTGCGAGGGGGGAAGAAGGAAAGGAAAGCGATATTGACATACTTGTAGAATTTAAGGAAGGAGCTACTCTTTTTGACTTATCTGGGCTTGGAATTTTTTTGGAAGAAAAACTTGGAAGAAAAGTAGATATTGTTTCAACCAGAAGCATTAGAAAGGAAATAAAAGAAAATATAATGAGGGATTTGGTGACTGTATGAAAAGAGACTATAAGCTATTCATAAAAGATATTGTTGATGCCATTGAAAGCATTGAAGAATTTGTTGCTGGCATGAGTTATGAAGAATTTGTTGGAGATGATAAAACAAAAAGCGCTGTTATAAGAAAATTTGAAATTATTGGAGAAGCTACAAAAAATATACCAGATGAAATAAAAGAAAAATATCCCAAGCTTCCATGGAAGGAGATGGCTGGAATGAGAGATCGGCTCATTCATGGCTATTTTGGTATTGATACAAAACTCGTATGGGATACAATTCATGAAGAATTGCCATTGTTGAAGCCAGACATAGAAGAAGTTTTACAAAAAGAAATGAAACAACCTTAAATAGTTCAAATTATTATAACCAAGGTGTAAAAATGAAAGCATTTACAGCTGTGGCAACTCCACATGAAGATATTTTGCAGGGTCGTCTCACAATGGATGTTTTCGCTGCCGATCTATGGGAAGTTTATAAGAAAAGGGCTCCTGCAGAATATCAGGATGCTGATATATTTTTTAGGAAAACATATCTCACCAAAGGTTTGAAAAATTTACTGGAAATAATGGAAAAAAGATTGCAAGGCAAAGGGGGAGATTCTGTAATACAGTTGCAAACTCCTTTTGGAGGAGGTAAAACGCATGCATTGATTGCATTATATCATAAGGCAAAGGAAAAAGGCTATGGCATTGCTGTGATAGATGGCTCCGCTCTCGATCCAAAAGAAACAATAATATGGGAAGAGATAGAAAGACAACTAACAGGAAAAGTTGAAAGGCTAAAGGGAGAAACATCTCCGGGAAAAGAAAAAATAAGAGAGGTTATAGAATCTTCTCAGCCATGCTTGATTTTGATGGATGAAATTTTGACCTATGCCACTAAAGCTGCTGGAATAAAGGTTGGGGACACCAACATGGCAGCGCAGCTCTTATCTTTCATGCAGGAACTCACTGGAGCGATAAAAACAGTGGAAAAATCCCTTTTAATAATGACACTTCCCTCAAGCATCTTGGAGCATTATGATGAAAATGCTGAAAAACTTTTTCAGCAGCTGAAGAAAATTGCAGGAAGAATGGAAAAAATTTATTCTCCTGTACAGGAAGATGAGATATATCATGTTGTTAGAAGAAGGCTATTCAGTCAGATAGATGAAAGCAAAGCGAAGGAAATTATTGAAGAATTTTTGAACTATGCAGAAAAGGAAAAAATATTTCCAGAAGGGATAGAAAAAGCTGATTATAGAGAAAGATTTCTGAAGAGCTATCCTTTCCAGCCAGAAGTTATAGATGTTTTGTATAAAAGATGGGGAAGTTTTCCATCCTTCCAGAGAACAAGGGGCGTGCTGAGATTGCTTTCCATGGTGGTATATTCCTTAAGGCAGACAAAAATACCCTTCATACGCTTATGTGACTTTGATTTAAATAATAATGATATAAGGAGAGAACTGGTAAATCATATTGGTCATGAATTTGATAGTGTTATAGCTCAGGACATAACATCCTCTGATTCGGGAGCGAAAAAAGTTGATAAAAGTCTTGGCTCGTCATATCTTCCATATTCTTTCGGAACAAAGGTTGCAACAACCATATTCATGTATTCTTTTTCAGGGGGTCCAGAAAAAGGATGCGGTGTAAATGAAATAAAAATGTCATCTGCTGAGATGGATGTGCCAAGCAGCATAATAACGGAAGCAATATCAAAACTTGAAGAAAACCTATTTTATCTGCAAAGTGATGAGAGATACTTCTTTTCCAACCAGCCAAATCTAAATCGCATTTTACTTACAAAAATGGAAGGAATAAACGATGCTATCTTGATGGAAAAAGAAAAAGAGCTTTTAAGTGAGAATATCAGAAAAAAGCAATTTGAAATATTTATATGGCCCTCTCGTTCAAAAGATGTCCCAGATTCTCCCAATCTAAAGTTGATAATAATGAAGGAGAATCATGAAAAATGCAATGAATTTTTGCAGAATTGCGGAGATAGGCCAAGAGTGCATAAAAATACATTGGTTTTCCTATGCCCAATGGAATCAGAAAGAAGCAATTTTATCAATAACTTGAAAAAATGGATTGCATGGCAACTCATTGAGAATGATAAATTTGCTATAAAAGAAGAGCAAAAGAAAATGGTTAAAGACAATATAAAGAAATATGAAAGGATGACAAAAGAAGAGCTAATCGGCTGTTACCGCTTAATATATATTCCAAGCAAAGATGGCCTCAAAGAAATAGACCTTGGAAAACCAACCTATGGCATGGATTTAACAATAGACCAGCTTGTATATGAAAGGCTGAAAAGCGAAGAAGAAATTTTGGAAAGGCTTTCCCCTTTAGTTATACTGAAAAAATATCTGGCTGGCAAAGATTTTGTTGAAGTAAAGAAAATATGGGATGCAATGCTGAACACTCCAGGAGAAACACGTCTCTCCTCTTCAAATGCAATAAAAGAAGCAATAAAAGAAGGTGTAATGCAGGGCTTATTTGGATTTGGGTATATAGAAGATAACAATCCATTATGCAAATATTTCAAAGAAGGTTGCGAGCCTTTGCTAACAGAAAAAGAAATCATAGTTAAAAAGGAGTTATGCAAGAAATCTCCCGTGCCTCCACCACCTCCTCTGTCACAGCCATCTGTTCCATCTGAAGAAGAAAAAGAAGAGAAAAATAAATTCACAAGAATATATCTCAGAATATCTCCTCCATCTGGGAAGCTATCAGATATAGTTAGGATGATAAGCTATATCAAGAGCAAGTTCAATAATGTTAGAATAACTATGGAGATAGATGCAGAGGAAGGAGGAATAGATGTTACAGATTATGAAAACAAAATAGAAGAAGCATTGAAACAGGCAAATGTTAAAATAGAAGAAGAAAGAAAAAATTAACTCATTTTTTATAATGCCACTATATTTCAAA